>JANWYM010000207.1 GCA_025055355.1 Abditibacteriales bacterium | reverse complement strand
TACGCCGAGAACGTGCTGCCCAAGGAGGACATCGAGGTGAAAGTGTCCGAGTTTTACGCGAAGGTGTCCACGCCCCTGCTGATGAACGTGCGGGTGGACTGGGGCAAAGCGGAAGTTTACGACCTGTATCCGCGCGAGATGCCTGATCTGTTCAAAGGCTCGCAACTCATCGTGTTGGGACGTTACCGCTCGCGCGAGGAAGACGTGCGCACGACGATTCGGCTCTCAGGCGACGTGGAAGGGCGGCGTCAAACGTTCACCTACGACGTGACCTTCCCGCGCAGCGCGCTCGCCGACGATTTCATCCCACGCTTGTGGGCGACGCGCAGAATCGGCTACCTCGAAGATGAGGTGCGCTTGCGCGGACCTCACCGCGAAGTAATTGAGGAGATCATCCGCCTGTCGAAGGAATACGGGATTCTGACGGAGTACACCTCGTTCCTTGTGGACTTGGACGTGCGCGCACCGCGCCTGTCGTTCGGACCCGCGGGACCCGCCACCCTGTCAGGGCGCCCCTACCTGCTGTCAAGAAGCGACCGCGACTTAGCCGAGGAGGCAGCCCATAGAGTCGAGGGCTATCGGCGTCAGGAAGCCCTCGGCCGAGCGGGGGGCGGCTACGGCGTAGCGCAGTCGGTCAACCGCAAAGCCGCTAAGAGCGCAGCGCAAGCCCCCGCACTGAGGGGGAATATCATTATGACCGAGCGCGGTGACAAGATTCAGTTGGGGCAGATGAGACACATCAGCCAGCGGTCGTTCGTGCAATACGGGACGCAATGGGTGGACATCAACTACAAGGACTCACAGCAGTTGGTGAAGGTCAAAGCGTTCTCGCCCGCTTACTTCCAGTTGGCGAATGCCCACCCGCGCATGGCACAATACCTAAGCCTCGGCGACGACGTGATCATCGCCCTGAAAGACGTCGCCCTGCACATCAACAAGGACAGTGGGCAGGAAGCCGAATTTTCCGCCGCTGAGTTCGAGGAATTCAAAGCCAAGATGGATGCTGCATTCGGCGTGCCGCCTACCCCAGAGGACGAGAAGCGGACGGCGGCGAAGGGGACAGACAGGGCTCTGTCTTCTTCCCTCCGCGAGGGGGAGAAAGAGGAGATGCACGCTCGTGTGCCGCGTCTGGCGTGGCTGCTCGCGCTGCCGGCGGTGGTCGCGGTGGCGATGAGGCTGAAGAGGGGAAAGCGATAAGAGCCTATCCGAAAACCTTGCTATCTCCCCTTACCAGAAGGACCACAGGGGATCGTTGGTTGGCTCTGGACCTCCCCCGGTTCCTCCCTGGTAAGGAGGGGAGAGTTTTCGGAGAGGCTCTTCACCCTATTGTTATGATGAAACTATTACTCAGAAACTCCCTCATGATTGTGCTGCTCTGCGTCGCGTGCGCCGCGAGCGAGATTTACGTCGTCAACACGTTGTCGCGCGATGTGGCGGTGATTGACGCGCAGAGTGACACGGTGATAGCAACCATTCCGTTGAACGCGCACGGGTATCGGGTGGCGTTCTCGCCCCAGGGCGACAAAGCCTACGTGACCACCGCGCCGAGCGCGATGATGATGAGCGCAAAAGCCAAAGCAGACCAGGAGGCGACCCAGCCACAACTCGTCATCATTGACACCGCGCGGCGAAAGGTGGAAGCCTCCATTCGCCTCAACATCTCCGCCATGGCGAACGTTCACGTGCATCCCAACGGGCGCATGGTGTTTATCGTCACGGCGAGTGAGACGGGTAAGCGCAACGAGGAGCGGGGGCGCGTGATTTTTCTGGATGTGCCGAGTCGTCGCATTGTGCGGGAAGTGCCGGTCGGCTTGAACCCTCTCGATAGCGTGATGACCCCTGACGGCAGCAAGTTGTTTGTGGCGAACTACTTCAGCCGCGACATCTCCGTCGTTAATCTGGACGAAGGGCGACTGCAGGACAACATTCCCCTGAGCATCAGCCCCGTGCGCACGCTCGCGGTGCGCCCTGATGGAAAGAAGGTTTACGTCGTGCAGGAGAAGTCCAGCGCGTCGGGCGCGACGGACGTGCGGCATTACGACCTCGCGCGCCAGATGCAGCGACGAACGTTGAGCAGAGGCGAACCGCCCGCGATGGAGAGCACCGGGCTGTGGGAGATTGACACAGCGACGCACAACATCGAGAAGTTTCCTTTCGACGGCTTGACGCCCGTTTACGCGCTTGCGGTGTCGCCCGACGGCAAGCGACTCTACGCGCACGGACGTAGCGCGACGGCGATACAAACCACCATCATGGGGCAACAACTGGCCATGCGCAGCAGTGGCATAGGCGGGTTTGGAGGAGGAGCAGGGATGCCGGGAATGCCCGGTCCCGCTGGTCCTCCCGGAGTGCCATCGCCACCTGGAGGGGCGCGAGCCGCCAAAAGCAGTCCGCCTGCCTCGCAACCATCGGAGCGCACGGACGCCGCCAAAGAGGCAGCCGTGTTGGCACAGCAACAAGCAGCGCCCGCAACGCCAGCCGCCCCGTTGTCAGAGCCGACGGAACTGCTCGTGATTGACCTGAATACCAAGCGCATTGTTCAGCGCATCAGTAACCTGCCGTTCTCGACGATGGCGTTCAGCCCCGACGGAAAAAAACTCTACCTCATCGGGACGCCGGGCAACGCAGAAGCCGAAGCCCGCGCCAACCGTTTAGCCTACCAGCAACGAGTGGAGCAGATGGACAAATCGGCGGGCAAAATCGCTCCCTTGAGAGGGGAAGGACAGGCGCGTCGGTTGCAGAGCGTGTTGCCCTCGGATGCCAACGAGTTGGTGGAAGAGTTGAGCCGCCTGCGCAAGACCGTGACTGTGGTGGACGCTCAGACAGGCACCGTCCTCAAAACCCTCACTGTCGGCAGTCTGCCGCAAGGCGCAGCAACGCGCATCACAAAGTAAGCCACTCGCTCAGAGATTTTCCGCCGAGGGATAATCAAGGACCACTGACCACAGGACCACAGGACTACTGACCATTAACCTGTTGTCTCATGTTCCTGCGGTTTGTAGTCCCGTAGTCCTATGGTCAATGGTCCTGTGGTCAGTGGTCCTGTGGTCAGTGGTCCCGTGGTCAGTGGTCCCGTGGTCAGTGGTCAAGAGGTTGTTACGATTCTCTTCCATAGTAGAGGCTTCATCAGTTCCATTGCGCGCCCGCGGTGGCTGATGCGGTTTTTGGCGTCGAGGGGGAGTTGCGCCATCGTCACGCCAAGTTCGGGGAGGAAGAAAATGGGGTCGTAACCGAAGCCGCCGCTGCCGACGGGCGCGTGGGCGATGACACCTTCGCAGGTGGCTTCGACCACATCGCACGTGCCGTCAGGCGAGGCGAGAGCAGCAGCACAGCGGTAGCGAGCAGTGCGATAGTCATCGGGAACGCCCTGCAATCGTCGCAGAATTTCGGTGTTGCGGTCCGCGTCGCTGGCGGCGTCGCCCAAGAAGCGACGGGAATACACGCCGGGTGCGCCACCTAAAGCGTCCACCTCCAAGCCCGAATCATCCGCCAACGCCCATATACCGCTCTGCCTTGCCGCCGCGACGGCTTTAGCGATGGCGTTCTCGCGCATGGTGGGGAAATCCTCCGGCGGCAACTCAACGTGCGGGAGGTCGCGCAGCGTCTTCAACTCAACCGGCAAATCGTCCAGAATCGCCGCGATCTCGCGGAGTTTATGATGGCTGGAAGTGGCGAGGAGAAGGACGAAGGACGGAGGGTTCATCAGGGAATCACTGAATGGTTCATGGTTGACGGTTCTGACGCAATCGCCATGCCCATCACAACAAATCTCTCAACACCTCATTCTGCTTCTCAATCAGTTGCTGGATGCCTTTTTGCGCCAGTTCGAGCAGGCGCAAGAGTTCAGCGCGGGAGAACGGAAGGCGTTCGGCAGTGGCTTGGACCTCAACCAACTTGCCGGTGCCGGTCATGACCACGTTCATATCTACTGAAGCGACAGAGTCTTCTTCGTAAGAGAGGTCAAGCAACTCCTGCTTATCGACGATGCCGACGCTGACGGCAGCGACGTTAGTGGAGACGGGCAGACCGTGAATCAGTTTCTGGTCGCGCAGTTTGCAGAAGGCTTCGACGAGGGCGACATAGCCACCGGTGATGGCAGCGGTGCGGGTGCCACCGTCGGCTTGCAGCACATCGCAATCAACGAAGATGGTGCGCTCCCCGAAGCCGTGCAGGTTGACGACGGAACGGAGGGCGCGCCCGATGAGGCGTTGAATTTCCTGCGAGCGGGCATCGGGGCGTCCCCGCGTCGCGTCACGCACGACGCGTGTCGGGCAGGAGCGGGGCAACATCCCATACTCGCTGGTCACCCATCCCTGCATCTTGCCGCGCAGCCACTGCGGCACGGTGTCTTCCACCGAAGCCGTGCATAGCACCCGCGTATTGCCGCACTCAATCAAGCAGGAGCCTTCCGCGAACTGGCTCCATCCCCGCGTCATGCGCACAGGGCGCATCGCATCTGCCGCTCGGTCGAAACGTGGCATACATCAACGTCTCAGCCCAACTTTTGCGTTTCGCGCTGCTCTCCCTCTCCGCTGCAGGAAAACGCCATGACGAGCGGAGCCAAGCCATCCCCTGCGAGAGAGATTGCTTCGCTGCGTTCCTCGCAACCGCTGCGCTCCTCGCAATGACACCCGGGCGCTCGCTACGACAGGCATTGACGCAGGAGAGGGCAAAATGCAAAAGTTTAGGTCCAAGGTCACGAGTCAATTCGTCACAATTGACCAATTCACTCACTGACCAATTCCCTAACTGGCTTGATCGCCAATCTTCACCTTAATGAACTTGAGTCCGCCGTTGCGCCAGACCACAATGGTTACTTCGTCGCCGACCTTGTGACTGCGCACGATGCGGACGACATCATTGTGAGCGCGCACTTTCTGGCGGTCAATTTCGCGGATAACATCGCCGCGCTGGAGCCCCGCTTTCGCGGCAGGGCTGCCGGGGATCACCTCCACCACGTAGGCGCCTTCCTCATCGGGCAAGCGCAGACGGGACCTCTCCGCCTCCTCCACCTGATCCACCGAACTGACCCTCACACCGATGTAGGGATGAGGCACTTTCTTGCCCGCGACGAGTCGCGCGGCGACCTCTTTGGCACGGTCAATGGGGATGGCGAAGCCGATGCCCACAGAGCCCGCTGTGGGTGTGGCAATCGCGGTGTTGATGCCCACGACCTCGCCCTTGAGATTGCACAGCGGTCCGCCGCTGTTGCCGGGGTTAATGGAGGCATCAGTCTGAATCACGTTGTCTAACTGCTTGCCGCGTCCCCGTCCGTCCTCGCTGGGGACGGAGATGTTGCGTCCCTTCGCGCTGACGACGCCGACGGTCACCGTGTTGTGATGCCCGAACGGATTGCCCATGGCTACGACCCAGGCGCCGGGCTGCAAGGTGTCGGCAGTGCCCAGCACGGCTTCAGGCAGTCGCCCCCCGGCGATCTGCACGACGGCGATGTCCGACAGCGGGTCCGTCCCAATCACTTTGCCGCGAAACTTGCGCTCGTCAATCAACGTGACCGTGATGCGTTCCATGTTCTCCACAACGTGCGCGTTGGTGAGGATGTAACCTTTCTCGCCGTCAAAAATCACCCCCGACCCCTGCACGCGCCCCGGCTCAGACGGGAACAGATCGCGGAACAGGCGGAAGCGCGGGTCCTCGCTCTCCCCCCGCGTCTTCATCCGCGCCTCAATGCTGACCACCGCCGGTCCGACCTTGCTGACCGCCGGGGCGAAAGGGTTAGAGGCGGTGTCCGAGATGTGAATCGTCCCCGTGAATTGGGAAATCCCCTGATGCGTTATGCGGTAGAGATACGCGCCCAGCCCCATGAAAATCAGGGCGGCGACGCAGCCCGCCAAGAACGCTAGCAAAACGTTCAAACTGCTTCCTGTTCCTCTGACTTCTCGCATCAACATGCCCTCACCCCATTACAGTTTTAAGTCAATCTTCCGCTTTGCCCAGTGGAGCAAATCGTCTTGTGTGACGATTCCCAGAAATTGCGCGTTCCCGGTGATGCCAATGCTGTCCAGGTGGCGTTCCATCATCAGCGTCAGAACCTCCCATGCGTCGGACTCGGCTTCAACGGTCGGCAGAGGTGGCGCGGGGATGGCGATGGCAGCGGCGGTGGTTTTGGCGTGGTCAGCGGCGGGCAGCGCACGCACCTTGGCTTTGGTCACGAACCCAACGAGGTGTCCGTCCCGCACGACGGGAAAACTGGATTCGCGACGCGGAAGCAGGAAACGTTCCACGACCTGGTCTACCGTCAGGTCAGCGGGAATCGTCGGCGTCGCCGTCGGCAAAACCTGCCACATCTTCACTCCTGACAGCGCGTGCTGCCATTCCTGCTGACGTCCCGCCTGGCACGCCAGCGAAAATAGAATACACCCGATTACCATGACCCCTACGCCCAGCCCCAACGTGCCATGCTCCGGTAAGACCCCCCCAGGGCTGATGGCTTGGAACAGGGGAAGACGCAGCACATCGTAAGCGCACAGCCACAGACCACCCCCTATCAGCACGAGGCTGTTCGCCTGTCCCACCCGCGTCGCCCACCGCGTCGAACGCTGGAAGTTGCGGCTGACCATCCACAGCAGCGCGCGCAGCATCCGCCCGCCATCTAACGGCAGACCAGGCAGGAGGTTGAAGAACGCCAACCCGAAATTGCTCCACGCCAAAATCATCGCGAATGTCGCGGCAGCCTCGCCGAACGGAAACTGGTTGAGCGAGGCTGCCAACGCCAGCCCCAAGCCCCCCAAGGCGACGTTGCACAAGGGACCCGCCCCAGCGAGTTGAAACTCCGCCCACGCCGCCGTCGGCTCCCGCTTGAGCGTCGCTATCCCCCCGAACAGGAACAGCGTAATGTCGCCAACCTCCAACTGATGCCGCCGAGCGACGAGGCAATGACTCCACTCATGCAGCAGAACGCATAGAAAGCCTATGATGGTTGCCACTGCTGCCAGTCCCCAGCGAACGAACGGACTCATTTCAGGATACCACTCCGGCAACACGTTCGCCAGTCCCACCCAAAACGCGCCGAACGTGATGAACCAGGAATAGTCCACCAACACCGGCACACCCAATAGGTTACCTGCCCTCACCGTGCGTCGCATGGTTGGGATTATAACTGATGGAGATAGATCTGTCAAAAGGTGAGGTTTGGGATGTCGAATCGGCGGCTGCGATATTTTCGGAGGGCTCGCCCATAGCGACTTGTCGACGCCACACCACCAGAAAAATCACGAGAACAGGCATCCCGAACTGGTTCGGGGCGTCCTGGCGTTC
>JANWYM010000206.1 GCA_025055355.1 Abditibacteriales bacterium | reverse complement strand
ACGTTAGTGCGTTAGCACGTTGGCAGGTTAGCAGGTTAGCAGGTTGGCAGGTTAGAACGTTCCAACGTGCCAACGTGCCAACGTGCCAACGTGCCAACGATTTCGTGTGCGTAAACTCGTCACCGTTCTGGGGTTTCTGCTGAGCCCGCTGTTCCTGTGGCTGGCGCTGCGCAAGGTCAAAATGGCGGAGGTCGCCGACGCGCTGCGGTCGGTGGACCTCGTGCCACTCACGTTGGCGTTCTGCGCCATCGCGGTCGGCTGTCTGCTGATGAGCCTGCGCTGGCGGTATCTGGTATCGCAGTCGCAACCCGTGCGATGGGGCGATGTGTTCTCTGCGATGATGGTCGGTTACTTCGCCAACAACGTGCTGCCTGCCCGCACCGGCGAGCTGCTGCGGGCGCATGTGTTAGGGCGGCGGGCGAACCTGTCACGGGCGTTCACGCTGGCGACCATCATCATCGAGCGACTCAGCGACGTGGTCAGTCTGCTGCTGGTGCTCACCGTCATCATGGTTGGCTTCCCGCTGCCGCTGTGGGCGCGGCGCATCGGGTTGGTTGTGTTCCTCCTGCTGCTGGTCGTCCTCCTCGTCCTCGTCGAGGTGGCGGACGGGCGTCGCTCGTCGAAGTTTCTGCTGCGTTTTGCGTTGATGCAGAAAATCGCTGAACGGGTGCGCTACCCGTTGATGTCGTTCCGCGAGGGATTGCAAACATTGGTCGGCGTCAAGCGACTCTCGGTGCTGCTGGGGTTGTCGTTGCTGATCTGGAGCCTGAGCGCGCTGACGCTGTCGTTGACGCTCGCCAGTTTAGGGCTGTCGGTGCCGGTTTACGGACTTTTCTTTACCACCGCCATCATCAACTTGGGGATGGTCATCCCGTCCTCGCCGGGCTACATCGGCACTTACCAGTGGTTGGTGATGAGTGCGCTGGGGGTATTTCAAATCTCCCACAGCCGCGCCCTCACCTGCTCCATCGTGCTGCACGCGCTGTGGTATATCCCCCTCACCGTTGTCGGCGCCATCTGCTTCTGGCGCGAGAACTTGCACCTGAGCCGTGCGTTGGGCTACGCGGAGTCCGCGCCCTCAGCTTTGGATACCGTCCCCAAATGAGCGTTATCCTCCGACCGATAATTAATGTAGCCCGTCAGTCGTGGGATAAGCGTCCCGCTTGTCAGTCTGCGTCGCGGGCTACGTTGGAACGTTCAACGAGGTGAACCGATGATTCATATCGCCGTTGTCGGCTGCGGTTACTGGGGCATCAACTACGTGCGCGTGTTCAGCGAACTGCCCGATTCCAAAGTTGTGCTGGCGTGCGACACGAGTGAGGAACGCCTGCGGGCGGTGCGCGAACGTTTTCCCCTCATCCCCACCACGTCGGACTGGGAGGAGGCAGTCAACAACAAGTGGGTGGACGCCGTCGTCATCGCCACACCGGCGACCACGCACTTCGCCATTGCCCAGCAATGTTTACTGCTCGGCAAGCATGTGTTGGTGGAAAAGCCGCTGACGACGACGGTCGAGGACGGGGAAGCGTTGGTCAAAACCGCCCAGCAACAGGGGCGCGTGTTGATGGTGGGGCATACCTTCCTCTACAACCCCGGCATCCGCAAGGTTAAAGAGTTGATGGCGCGGGAGGACTTCGGCAAGGTCTACTACCTGCACGCCACGCGCACCAACATGGGTCCCGTCCGCCGCGACGTCAACGCGCTGTGGGATTTGGCGTCGCACGATGTGGCGATTTTCAACTACCTGCTCGATGATTGCCCGCAGTGGGTCAGCGCCGTCGGGGCGCGGGTGTTGAACAACGGGCGAGAGGACGTGGGGTTCGCCACCCTGCACTACGCGGACGGCGTCATCGCCAACGTGCACGTCAGTTGGGTGGACCCGAACAAGGTGCGCGAAGTCGTCGTCGTCGGCAGCCAGCGGCGCGTGGTGTTCGACGACCTCAACAACGTCGAGCGGGTGCGCATCTACGAGAAGGGCATCGCTCAGTCCGAATTGGAGGCGGGAAGTTTCGGCGAATACCGCCTGCTCGTGCGCGACGGCGACATCATCAGCCCGCGCGTGGATACCAGCGAGCCGCTTAAAAACTTGGGCGCGCATTTTCTGGACTGCGTCGCGCACGGCAAGCCGCCGCTCTCCGATGGGGGCAACGGGCTGGACGTTGTGAAGGTGATGACCAGCATTGACCAATCCCTCATGCAGAACGGCGCGCCGGTGAAGGTGGTCATATAGGCTTCCCGTCAACGGACGACCATTGACCTATGGTCTCGTTGTCCTGTGGTTAGTGGTCTTGTGGTCAGTGGTCATCCGTTGACGGAAGATATGCGACGTCTGAGTCAATGATGCAAGAGTCACTGGTCGTCTTAGGGGAGGACTGCCACCTTGACCCGCACGTCTATTTAGGCTACCGTTCGGGGCGTCCCATGGAGGTTTTGCCCACGCGCATCGGCAGCCACGCGCGCATCCGCACGGGAACGGTCATTTACACCAACACCGTCATCGGCGACTACCTCGAGACGGGGCATAACGTCGTCATCCGCGAGGAGAACCGCATCGGCGACCATTTCGCGATATGGAACAACTCCTGTGTGGACTACGGCTGCACAATCGGCAACCACGTGCGGATTCACAACAACGTTTACATCGCGCAGTTCACGACCATTGAGGACGACGTGTTCTTAGCCCCCGGCGTGATGACTGCCAACGACCCGCACCCGATATGCACGAAATGTATGCAGGGACCGACGCTCAAAAAAGGCTGCCGCGTGGGCGTGAACGTCACGATTCTCTCGCACGTCACCATCGGCGAAGGCGCGCTCATCGGCGCGGGGAGCGTAGTGACGCAAGACATCCCTCCTTACACCCTCGCCTACGGCAACCCCGCCAAGCCGCGCAAGCACGTGGACGAGTTGACCTGCCCGTTTGACATCATCACGCCCTACGTGGGAGGGAAGGATGTCAGGACGCGGGAGCGGATGTCGTAGCTGAAGTCGCCAGACTTCGGGTGTGACGCGATGAACGTCCCATTTATTGACCTCAAAGCCCAGCATCAAACCATCGCGGCGGAAGTGGACGAGGCGATGCGCCGCGTTGTCGCCGACGCCGATTTCATTTTGGGCAAGGACGTAGAACGGTTCGAGGAGGAGTTCGCCCGCTATTGCGAAGCCAAATACGCCGTTGGGGTGGACTCGGGCATCTCCGCGCTGGAACTCGCGCTGCGAGCGTTCGGCATCGGCGAAGGCGATGAAGTTATCACCGTGTCGCACACCTTCATCGCCAGCGTGTCCGCCATCTCCTTCACGGGGGCGCGCCCGGTGTTTGTGGACGTTGACCCCAAAACCTACACGATGGACGTTACCCAAGTGGAAGCCGCCCTCACGCCGCGCACCAAGGCGATTCTGCCGGTGCATCTCTACGGACAACCCGCCGACATGGACGCGATTTTGGCGATTGCCCGCAAGCACCATCTGGTTGTCATCGAGGACGCCTGCCAAGCGCATGGGGCGCGCTACAAGGGCAGGCGCGTCGGCGCGTTGGGAGACGCGGGGTGCTTCAGTTTCTACCCCGGCAAAAACCTGGGCGCCTACGGTGACGGCGGGATGTTGGTCACCAACAACGCGGCGGTTGCTGAGAAGGTGCGGATGCTGCGCAACTACGGTCAGCGCGAGAAATATCATCATGTTTTCTTAGCCTACAACCGCCGCCTCGACACACTGCAAGCCGCTGTGCTGCGGGTGAAGTTGCGGCATCTGGACGACTGGAACGCGGCGCGGCAACGAGCGGCCCGGTGGTATGACGAGTGGCTAAAAGCGGTGGACAGCGTCATCACCCCTTACGCCGCCGCCGACCGAACCCACGTCTATCACCTCTACGTCATTCAACACCCGCGCCGCGATGCGTTGTTATCTGCTCTGCGTGAACAGGGCATCGCGGCGGGGTTGCACTACCCGACTCCAGTGCACCTGCAGCCGTGCTACGAATCGTTGGGTGTTCCGCGCGGCGCGCTGCCCGTGACCGAATCCCTCGCACCGCGCATCATTTCCCTGCCGATGTTTGCAGAGATAACATCCAAGCAGGTGGAGTTTGTTTGCCAACAAATTCGTCAGTCCGCCGCCGATTGAACAAGACAGAGCCATATCCCAAGTTGTGGCGAACGTCCCCTGAGTCGTGTGAGTTGATCCAGTATCCTTATGACTGTCAAGTCTCAAACCGTCCTCCGTCTGATTGCTGGGCTGACGCTTCTGTTGATGGTATGGTGCGGTTACTATCTCGTCACCTACACCTCATACCGCCCCTTGATTCTTCACCGCTATTCGTGGAGCCATTTTCTGTATATGGTGGTGCATGGCGTCCTGTTGCTTCCATTCGTCGCCCTCGCGTTCCTGCCGCGCCGTAGAGGGGAGGACTTCCCCAACGCGCTGGCGTTTGCATTAACCGTCGGCTGGATATCGCTCGCGGCTCTGGTGATTTTTGCCCAGCGGCACGCGGTGATCTTTGACGGACTGGGTGGCGTCTACTTCTTCGTCCTCGTCGTCCACAGTTTTTTAGCGACGGGAGCGCTCCTACACGTTTGGAACCAGAAGTTATTTAACCGCTGGCAGTCACTTGTCTCGGGCGTGGCGCTGATGGGGATTGGCGTTCTATGTGCCATCGGGGTGTGTGAAATGGCTCTGCGCGTCAAGGCGCCACCAGCCCTCTGGCCGCGCGTCACCATGTATGAGTTCTTTCGATATGATCCGCTGCTGGGGTGGGCAAACCGGCCTCGCAGCGCGGGCTATCATAAGTCTTACGAGTTTGACCATCTTGTCAAGATTAACAGCAGAGGACTACGCGACCGGGAATACAGTTATAAACGGCGTTCAGGGGTCAAGCGCATTCTTTGCTTGGGTGATTCGTTTACATGGGGGCATGGCGTTGACCAGTCAAAGGTCTTTACGGAGGTGATGGAGAATGAGTTGTTGCAAGGTGCTGAGGTCATCAATGCAGCGGTCGCCGGATACGGCACGGCGCAGCAGTGGTTGTGGTTGCGCGAGGAGGGCGTCAAGTATCGTCCCGACCTCGTCATTCTCGGCTTCTACGTGAACGATTTTGATGACAACGTGGACACCTCCCTGGGCGAGGATTACCCGAAGCCCTGGTTTACCCTGAAGGGAGGAAACCTCGTATTGCATGGCGTTCCTGTGCCGCGCAATCGTCGCCGAAGAGCGCCACCCTCGCTGGAGAAACTTCTCGATCGTCACTTGTATACCTACCGTCTGGCGCGACTCATCAAACGGAAGTGGAGAAAAGACGAATCTCAGAAAGACGCTCACCGACAGAACGAAGTGCGGGAGCCAGCCTGGCAGATCCCTAACCCCTCCCATGTTGCCTTCTCCCCGGACAGCGTGCCGCATCAGCCGCTGCCTGGCGAGGAGGTCACGGAGGCTCTGCTCAAAGCAATACAACACCGCTGTCAAGAGATGCAAGCGGGGTTTCTGGTCGTCTTGATACCTCAGCGTCAGGATGTGAGACCGAGCGATCCGCTGCCGCCACCGTTTCCGTATGTGTATGAACGAGCGCGGACTATATGTCAGCGAAACAGGATAGACTATCTCGACCTGCGCCCGCTGCTGGTGGAACGGGAAGAACGTGGACAGAAAGTCTACTTTGATGTAGACCCCCACTGGAACGAGGAGGGACACCGCATCGCAGCGGAGGCGATTTACCGCAGGATTATGGACATGAAGCTGTTGCCACGTCAACATACGAAAAGAGGCAAAGACAACTGAGGACTCGAAGTGATGTCGTCCCTCTCTGCTATAACTTATGGCGTAGCGCCATCCGTTGAACCCGATTTCACGCCAGCACCCGCCTCGGCTCGCCAACGCCGCGCGGTCCTCATCGGTATCACTGGGGCGATAGTCTGTCAGATTATCCTTCTTACCATCGCCCTCTGGCATACTTGGCAACTGATTAATTTTGATGGCGTAGTGTATATCAGAATAGCCTCCTATTATGCCCAGAGGCGATTTGACCTGGCGGTTTCTGGCTACTTTGGGCCCCTGTTGAGTTGGCTCATGACGCCTTTTCTGGGACTGGTCGCACAGCCGCAGGACGCAGCGCGGATAGCAATGGGGTTGTCGGCTGTGATATTTCTTCTGGGTTGTGTATGCGTTTTGCGAAGTCTGCAAGTTCACCCGGCGGGAGTCGTGCTGGGGACATGGATTGCTGCAGTCGCCAGCACGAATTGGTCGGTCGTGAGGATAAGCCCTGATTTATTGTTAGGAGGTATAATGGCGCTAGCCATCAGCCAAATGGTATCACCACGATGGATTGAAAGTCGTCGCACACAGCTGTTGGCGGGCATACTATGGGGAGCAGCCTACTTAACCAAGTCGGTCGCTTTCCCGTTGGCTTTTGGCATAAGCATCGGCATTGCTGCACTCTAGGTGATGAGCCGATTGAGTCGCCGTGATATAGTCTTGCGAGGGTTGAGCATCACCTTGCTTGGCTTTGCCTTGGTCGCTGCTCCATGGATCCTTACGCTCTCCTTGAAATATCGCGGCTTTGTTATCTCTACCAGCGGCAAGATCAGCCACGCTATCGTGGGACCTCCAGACGTGGAACGGCACCATCCTCTATATCGAACGTTTCACGTCCCTGAACCGGGACGAATCACTGCCTGGGAGGACCCCGACCCCAAGTTATACGCTTTCTGGTCCCCTTTTGAGAACCTGAGATATGCCAAGCATCAGTTGAAGTTAATTTACTACAACGCCAAGAGAGCGGTTGATGTTCTATCAGGGTTCGACTGGCTGCGTTTAGGACTATGTGCTGCCCTCTGCGGGTTCTTGATTCACACCCCCTGGCGTAGAAATATGGCAGTGGAACGGTGGCGATGGGCTGGGTTGCCTGTGATATGTATCCCTGCTATCTACCTCCCTGTTTTTGCATACGAGCAGCGATACTATTATCCGGTCTATCCCTTTCTTCTCGCTGCCAGCACGGGCATAGTAGTCTCACTGGCTCGTGACGCCCGCAAGAAACTTAACGTGCCCCGGCTGATTGGACTCATCCTTTTTGCGTTCTCTTTTGCCAATCATCCCCGCTCCATTCTCCCTCGCACACTCAAAGGGCAAGGGGTAGAGTTTCCAGTTGAGATGATGCAGGCTCACGACATGGCAAAGAGGTTAAAAGCTGCCGGCGTTCGTGGACCTGTCACCGGAACGTATCTGTCCGGTGAAGGTGTTACTCTTTATATCGCCTTCCTCATAGACCAGCCGTGGTATGGCGGTG
>JANWYM010000205.1 GCA_025055355.1 Abditibacteriales bacterium | reverse complement strand
GGGCGTCACCTCCTCCTCATCCGTCACAGCAACCAATCGGCAGCGCGGGTCAGCAGCAAAATACGTCGCGTAGTTCTCTTGATGGGTGCGACGACCGGCGACGAGTAGAACGCCGAACGGCGGTGAGTGGGGGATAGGGCGTGGTCGGGGCGGCGCGTCGCTGCCAGCCCCCGTCTTCTCGAACCCAGAATGGTAAATTGCGCCGCGATTCCCCAACACCATGAGGTCAACCGTCGGATAAGCATCGCGCGCAACGCCTACACTGACCAGCGCGGTCTGCCCGCGCGCACATTGCAGCGCGACGGTCAATTGTCCGTCGTTGCTCAACTGATAGGTCCCTTCGAGCGGCGCGTTCATCCACGTTGCGACGGTAGCGATAACGTCCTTCAGATGCGATTGCAATTGCGCCGATTGCGAAGAAAGGTGCGCGATGCAGCGCACAAAGACGACGTTACCGACGCGCCCCTCGTCAACAACCTGCTGGACGGATTGTTGAAGCGATCGAAGCATGGTTTTCTGAGCGTGAAACGTGAGGTGTGAAGCGTGAGGCGTGAAGCGTCATGCGTCAGTTACACGCATCTCGTATCACGCATTACGCTTCACGTTTCACGCCTCACGTTTCACGTATCACGTCCTCAAACTTCCCCTCCCCCACACCCACATCGCTGCGAGCGCGCATACGCTCGCGCCGATGAGGACGGTGGGCGTCACCCCGAGGTGTTCCCCCAACGTCCCCGCCTGAAAGTTGCCCAGCGGGGACGTGCCTGCGAACATGAGCGCCCAGACGCCCATCACGCGCCCGCGATATTCGTCCGACACGCTCGTTTGCAACACCGTGTTGCAGGTGGACATGAACGTGATGCCGCCGAACCCTGCGCCCGCCAAAAAGACCAACACCGTCGGATAGTGCCTCCACAACGCGAAGCACGTGACCATCAGACAAAACCATAGCAGACCGCCGACAATCAACCGTTCGCGGGGCATTCTATCACCGAAGGTCGCCACCGACAACGCTCCCAACATCGCCCCGACGCCGTTCGCAGAAATCATCGCGCCGAAACCGCTTTCCCCGATGCGCAGCGTCTCGCGGGCGAACGCTGGCAGCAACACGGTGTAAGACCATCCGAACACTCCCGCCACGCCGACGATAAACAACAAGGTGCGCACGCGCTTATTCCGCCACACGTAGGCAAAACCACTCAGCGCGTGCCGCCACACGGACTCCGTGCGCGGTTTCGGCGAGGGGGATGTGAGTCGCATCAACCGCAGTCCGACGATAACAGCGATGAAACTGAGGGCGTTCAGCAGGTAGCACAGCCCCAGGTTGAAGCGGGACATGAGCCAGCCAGCGAGGGCTGGTCCGACAATCCGCGCCCCGTTGAACATCGAGGAGTTCAGGGCGAGTGCGTTCATCAGGTCTTGCTTGCCCACCATCTCCACCACGAACGCCTGACGCGGTGGCATGTCGAACGCCATCACGACGCCGCCCAACGCGGCAATCACCGCGATGTGCCACACCTGAATTTTGCCCGAAAAAACCAGCACCGCCATCGTGAGCGCCAGCAGCATGGCGACCGTTTGCGTCACGAGGAGGATGTTCCGCTTGGGCAAGCGGTCCGCCAGCGCGCCGCCGAGGGGAGAAAAGAACAACATCGGCAGCGACCCCAACGCCGCTACCGCACCCAGCAGAAACTTCGAGCCGGTGAGGTCATACACCAGCCAACTCTGCGCGGTGTTCTGCATCCAGGTGCCGATGAGCGACACGAGTTGACCGGCAAAGAACAGGCGGTAATTGCGGTGTCGCAGCGCGCGGAACGTGCGCGGCGCGCGGGGGAGGGAGTCTCTCATCGTTCTCTTTTCGACGTCGGTTTGTTTGCGATATCGCGCGGGTGAACATGATGCTCAACCCAGAAGCGGTAAGTTGCTACACGGTCAGGGTTATTCATACCGAGTAATTCGACAGTAGCGCGTGCCGTCTCGGCTCCAGCGGAAATGTTCCTCCCATCGCTCTTGGCGTGGATTAAATAGTGGGACGACGTTTCCTGTGTGCGGGTCAGGGGCAGCCGTTTGCGTTCCTTTGTAGGTGTTACACCACCAACAACACCAGCAGAGGTTGTCTATATCGTCCGTGCCGCCCTGCCCCGGAGGAATGATGTGATCCTCCGTGAGACGTCCACCCATCAGATTCTCCGTGATACGGCAGTATGCACAGGCGAAACCTGCGCGAGCACGTAAGACGTCTCGTCGCCTCTGCTTGCGTGTGCTCATCGCAGTTCGCCCAGGGCTTTCGCTCGCTGTCGGCTTAATTCTTCCATTTCGTGGAGAAGTTGAAAGAGTTCAGCCCGTTCTGCTTCCGTGAGAGTTCCTTTCTTGTTTTTCTTTGCTAACATCGCCACCCGTCGCTCTTGCTTTGCCGAGAGACGAAAACGGTTGCCCAGTCTCTTTGCAGCACGCTCCAATCTTTCTTGCAGCGTCTCTCTGGAACTGCCGCGCGCGTTGCCGTTGGTCTTCAACTCCGTCAGCCGCACCAGCGCCAGAGCGGGTTTGCCACGCCTGCGGATGATGACACGGTCGCCCCGACCAGCCTGCTCCAACAACTCTTCAAAACGCTCTTTCGCTTGCGCCGCCGAAACCGTTATGCTCATCAGGTTCACCCTCTTTCTGCCCCTATTATACTGGCAGCCTGCCGTCGGGTCAAATGGACAGATCCGCCACTGTCACGTCCTGCACCAGCACCATGATGCCCGGCTTGAGGCGAAAGGAGGCTTGTAACTCCGCTATGGCGCGCGTGATGCGGTTCACTGCACTGTCGGGCACGACGACAAGCAGCAGGTTGTTCGTGCCAGGGAAGACGGGCGTGTTAAACTTCTTGCCGCGCCCGCCAACGCCGTGCGCGTCGAAGAGTTTGGTGTAATCACTGACGCCGACTTCTTCCAGCGTTTCCGTGAGGCTCTCGTCAATGCCGCTGTCGTAAATGATGGTGAGAAGTTTCATGTTCCTCCCTCGCCGTCCCCTCCGCCGTCCATTACCGTCGCTCCCGTTTTGCACCGATGCCCAGCACGCGCCCGACCCAGGCAAGGAAGTCGTCGAAGAGCGTGTAAATGACGGGAATCATCACCAGCGTCAGCAGGGTGGACAGAATCAAGCCGCCGATGACGCCGGTTGCCAGCGGGGCGCGCATCTCGGCAGCGCGCCCAATCCCCAAGGCGATGGGCAACATGCCGAACACCATCGCAATCGTCGTCATCAAAATCGGGCGCAGCCGCGTCGGCCCTGCCTCTTTGATGGCTTCGTCGCGCGCCATGCCACGCGCCCGCAGGGTGTTCGTGTAGTCAATCAACAGAATCGCGTTCTTTTGCACCAAGCCGACCAACATGATGAAGCCGATGAGCGACACGATACTGAGCATCTGGTTAGCCAGCACCAGCGCGAGGATGGCCCCTACTAACGCCATCGGCAGCGAGAGTTGAATGGTGAACGGGTGCAGCAGGTTGTCGAACAACGCCGCCATCAGCAGGTAGACGAGGACGACCGACAGGAATAAGGTGCTGAACAGATGCGGGAACTCATCGCGCATGACTTGCGCCTCGCCGCCGAAGTTGAGTTGGATGTCGCCCAGCGGCACGTCCGCGATTTTCTCTCGGATGACGTTCGTGATGTTCCCCGCCGCCACACCAGGGGCAAGGTAGGCTGAGACTGTGACCTTGCGCAGGCGGTCTTTGCGCTCGATCTTGCTCGGACCTTCACCCAGCGTCACGGTGGCGACGTCCTGCACGCGAATCGGCTGGATCGTGCCCTGAGGGTCCTTCTTGCTGCCGACGATGACGTCTTTGATGTCTTCCACGTTGCTGCGGTCGAAGTCGCGGAAGCGAACGCGGATGTCGAACTGCTCGCCATACTCGCGGTATTTGGCGTCAATGTTGCCCTCAATCGCGTGGCGCAGCGCCAGACCGATAGCGGTGACATCCAAGCCCAACTCCGATGCCTTCACGCGGTCCACCACGATTTGCGCCTCGGGCTTGCCGGGGCGCAAACTGATGTCGGGGTCTACGATGCCGGGAATGGTCGCAATACGGGCGCGAATCTGCTCCGCCACCTGTCTCATGCGCTGCAAGTCAAAGCCCAGCAACTCTAACTGCACAGGCGCGTCCGTGCCACCGAAGCCACGCATGTTCACAGCGCTGATACGCGCGTTGGGCACATCCGCGATGCGCCGCTTGATGTCCTCCAGAACAACAAAATCGGGGCGGGTGCGAAGAACTTTCAGGGTTGAGGGTTGAGAGTTGACGCCCTCCATTCCCCCCTTGGCATGGAGGGAAGTGAGAGGGGATGAACCCTTGTCCCTTAACTCTGACCCCTCCGCCGGAATCACATACACTTGGGAGAACGGGTTGAGTCTGTCCAATACGCCTATTTTATCGTAGAGTTGAATGGCAATCTGTCCGAACTGCCGTCCCCGCTCGGGCAGGGTGCGCGCCCCGCCGCTGATGGTGCCGGCGCTGGTAAACATGCTCTTGATTTCGGGGATGTCGGCGATACGTTGCTCAATGTCTTTGAGGACAGCATCTGTCGCTTGCAGGCTCGCGCCGGGGGGGAGTTCGACGGTGATGGCGAGTTGCCCCTGGTCGGTGACGGGGATGAAGCCGAACTTCAGGCGCGGTCCGCTCCACACCATGACCAGCACCATCGCGGCACCGCCGAGGACAATGACGTGTGGGCGATGGCGCAAACTCCAGTCCAGCACGCGGCGGTAGAGGCGGTTGTCCAGCCAGTTGTAGAAGCGGTCCAGCGCACCGAAGACGCCGCCTGTCGCTTCAATCTCCTCACCCAACTTATACCAGCGCGACGCCAGCATCGGCGTCACGGTGAACGACACGAGCAGCGAGAACAGCGTGGAGACCGCAACTGTCAACCCGAACTGCCGAAAGAACTGCCCAACGATGCCGCCCATCCACGCCATCGGCAGGAACACGACCACGTCCACCAGCGTGATCGTGATCGCCGCCAAGCCGATTTCGCTGCGCCCGTTGTAGGCGGCTTCTTTCGGCTGCTCCCCGCGCTTGAGGTGGCGGTAGATGTTTTCCAACACCACGATGCTGTCGTCCACGAGGATGCCGACGACCAGCGACAGTCCCAGCATGGTCATCTGGTTAAGCGTGAACCCCGCGAAGTGCATGGGGATAAACGTGGCAATCAGCGAGGTGGGAATGGCGATGGCGCAGATGAACGTGCCACGCAGGTTGTGGAGAAACAGGAACACGACGATGACGGCGAGCAGCGCGCCTAACACGAGGCTCACCGTCACGTCCTCCAACGCGGCTTCAATCTGTGGCGCCTGGTCTTGGGCGATGATGAAGCGCACGTTGCCCGGCAGCTCCTGCTCCAGCCGCGCTAATTCTTCTTTGACCGCATGAATCACCTCAACGGTGTTGGCGTCAGATAGCTTGGTAATGACGATGCCCACGCTGTCGCTGCCGACCAACCCCCCCTTGATTCCCTCCCTTGATAAGGGGGGGACGGGGGGGGTTGCGCGATACCACACGCGCGTTATCTGGTCGCGCTCCGCAACCGTATCGAGCACCTCTGCCACATCGCCGATGTTGAGCGACAACCCCGCCCCGCCCGGCTGCGTCAGGGGCAGTTTGATCGCCTTGAGCTGTTCAACGCTTTGAAACTCACCGATGAGCCGCGCATCGTAGTCGCGTTCGCCTTCGGTGATGTGTCCGCTGGGGATGTTGACGTTGGCACGATAGATTGCGCCCACCACGTCGTTGATGGACAACCCGTAGGCGTGCAGCCGTTGCTTGTCAACGGCAATGCGGATTTCGCGCACGTCGCCGCCGCTCACGCTCACGCTGCCAACGCCCGGCACTTGCGCGAGGCGGAACTTGACGCGCGTGTCGGCGAGGTAGCGCAGTTCCTTCACCGAGCGGTCGCCGCGCATCCCCAGATACAGCACCGGCATCGCCCCGATGTCGAATTTCTCCACCACAGGTGGCTCCACGTCGCGGGGCAACAGGCGCCGCGCTGCGTCCACCTTCTGGCGCACATCCGACAGCGCGACGTTGGTGTCCGTGCCGACGTAGAACTCCAACTGCACATAGGAGATGCCATACTGCGAACTGGAGTAGATGTGGCGGACGTTGTTGACCGCGCTGACCGCGTCCTCGATCGGCTTGGTCACAAGCGTCTCCATCTCCGCCGGACCTGTGCCCGGATAGACGGTCGTGATGGTGACGTAAGGAATGTCCACCTGCGGGTTCTGCTCGATCTTCATCCCCCGCCGCGACCACCAACCCAGCACGAGGAACACTGACATCAACACGATGACGAAGACGGGACGTTGAATGGAAAGTCGGGTGAGCCACATATCATTGAGGGTCCAAGGGGTTCAAGGGGTTCATGAACTTCATGAACTCATGAACTCTTATCGTTGTTGACGGGTTGCACTTTCGTCCCTTCGGAGACGAAGCCGCCGGCGACCACCTGCTGCCCTTCCTGCAGCCCTGCCAGAACCTCGGCGTTCCGCTCGTCGCGCAAGCCGACCTGCACGGTTCGCCGCTGGGCGCGCCCGTTGACGATGCGATAGACAAAGGTCTCACCGGCTTCGGTGTAGAGCGCTGCCTTCGGCACAAGCAAGACGTTGCGGCGCGCGCCGACCTCGATGACGCCGCGCGCGAAGCCACCAGGGGGCAGGTCACCGTGAGGATTCTCCACCGACACCCGCACGCGGAACTGCTTGCTCTCACGCTCGGCGACGAGAATGACCTGCCGCACGACGGCGGGTATGGTGCGGTGGGGCAGCGCATCCACCGTCACTTGGACGGGCAAGCCGGGGCGCACATCCGGCACATCCCGTTCGGGGACTTGCGCCTCGAAGTAAACCGTATCCAGCGCGACGACGTGCATCAGCACCGCTCCCGGCGCGACCGTTTCGCCGACGTTGACCGTCCGCTGCGCCACCACACCGGACACAGGGCTGAAAATGCGCGTCTGGCGGAGTTGTTCAGCGATGTAAGCGACCTGCGCGCGCGCCTGCTGAACGGCGGCGGCAGCGGCGCGGATGTCGTCTTTGACCAACTTGTATTGCGCCTTGTTTGCCTGCGCGATGCGGAGCATTTCCTCCGCCTGCCGCACCGCCGTGCGCGCCGCTTCGACGTCCTCGGCGCTGACTTGCTTTCTGGCGACGTTGGCTTTCGCGGCTTCGAGCAGCGCTTCGTTCTGGCGCACCGCCTCTTCCGCCATGCGGATTTCTTCGGTGGTCGGACCTTCTTCGGTTAA
>JANWYM010000204.1 GCA_025055355.1 Abditibacteriales bacterium | reverse complement strand
CTCAAACCAGTTCAACAAGCGACGCTGAAAACGTGCGCGGAAGCGGGCGTCAAGTTGGCGTTGACTTTGGGTTGTCATGCGAGTAGAATGATAAGCCGTGATGCGTGATATGTGATACGTGATGTCCACCTCACGCATCACACATCACGTATCACGTATCACGCATTTCATTTTAGCCGATTCCCATGTCCAACGCCAACCCTGAAAACGAATCCGTCGTCGTCACGAAAAAGTTCGCCCCCGCCGACGAACACCCGACGGCGTTCATCACGTCGGGCAAGTTGAGCGCGTCGGTGTGGCGGCTTGCCCTGCCGACGGTGATGACGACGTTACTTCAGACGGCAAACTGGACGCTGGACATGTTCTTTCTCAAACCGTTCGGCACGACGGCGCAGGCGGCGGTCGGCACGTCGGGGCAGTTTATGTTCATGGTCGCTTCGGCGGTGATGGCGGTCACGACGGGCAGCACGGCGTTGGTGGCACGGTTCACGGGCGCGCGCGATGTCGAGCAGGCAAGTCAAGCCGCTAAACAGTCCATCGTCTTGGGGCTGATCGGTTCGTTGTTGCTTGTTTTGCTGCTGTTCGCTACGATGCACCCCGCGCTGGTGCTGTTGGGACTGAAGCCCGATGTGCGTCAGGTCGGCATTTCTTACCTCACGATTCTTACCGTGTTTCTGCCGTTCGGTATTATGCTTTTCATTGGCACAGCGATTTTTCGCGGCTTGGGCAACATGTGGACGCCGCTGTGGATCTCTGGAACGGTGGACGTGCTGAACATCGTGCTGGATTATATGCTCATCTACGGCTTGGGACCGCTGCCCCGTTTAGGTGTCAATGGAGCCGCGTTAGCCGCCAGCCTGTCGCGAGTGGTCGGCGCTTGCCTGTGCTTTTGGTTTCTACGGCGCACCGCAGTCTGGCGTCATCCATCCCCGTGGCGACCCCAGTGGGATTGGTTCCGCAGAATTTTGAACATCGGCATCCCCGCTGCCTTTCACGACGTTCTCTCGGCGCTGGCGCGGTTCGCCTTCGTGCGCATCCTTGCTATGACACCGCAGGCAACGGCGGCGATTGCCGCTTCGGTCATTGGCATCCGCATCGAGAGTTGGGCGTTCATGCCCGCGTTCGCGTTCAGCATGGCGGCAACGACGATCGTAGGACAGAACCTGGGCGCGCGCCAACCCGAACGGGCACAACAAGCCGGATGGCACTGCGCCGCGCAGTGTGCCGCCCTGCTGACGCTGGTGGCGCTGCCGCTGGTGTTGTTGCCGGGGATGCTCATGCGCATCTTCTCCACGGAGCCGGCGGTGATTCATCTGGGCATCGGTTACCTGATTTGGAACGGCTTGGCAGAACCCCTCATCGGTGTCGGCATGGTGCTGACCGGCGCGCTGCGGGGCGCGGGCGACACGGCATATCCGCTGTGGATAAGCATGGTTGCCATGTGGGGCATTCGCGTGGGCGGCGGGGTGGTGTTTTGCTTACTGCTCGGCTACGGGGCGCACGCGGCGTGGCCGGTGATGTTCTTCTCCATGCTCGTTTACACGGCGCTGGTCGCACTGCGGTTTCAGTCGGGAAAGTGGAAGAGCCTCAGGGTGTGAGAGCCATACTTGACGCTGCGATGAACGCGGCGATGGACTGCCCCCCTCTATCCACCTCCAGCCCTTCGAGTTACGGCTGCCGACTCCCAGCAAGAGGGGGGCGTTATCCCGCATTTTTTCCCTCTCTCTGCCCCTCCATCCATGCGCTCGTCCCCGCGTCAGCAACTTCATCTCGCAATCGCTGTCAAAGAACGCGGGCAATTTGAAGAGGTGAGGAGTAACATGAAGTTAAGAATCGGACTTTGGATGGCGGCGTGCGTGACAATGGGCGCGGTCGTGTTCGGACAGATGATGGGCGGACAACTCAGCCCGGCGGTGCTGGACAAATATCAGAACTCTCTACGCGAGGACACGACGCTGGCGCAGGACGACGCCCGTAAACTGGAAGAACAATCGGCGAAGATGACGGAACTTCTCAAGAAGAGCCCCAAGCCGCCGATGGCGGCCATTCGACCGCAGGTAGAGAGTTTTAATAACAGCCTGACGGAATTTAACATCTCCTCGATAGCGGTCAACCTTAACGTGAACGCGCTGCGGTTCGATATGGAGTTGAGCATCCGTAAAGACCAAGAGGAAGCGCGCCGCAAGGACATCATGGCGGGGTTCAGGCTGTCCGCCGAAGAGATAGACGCCTTGCTGAAGCGCGGCTTGACTTACAGCGAAATTGTCATTGCTAACAACCTCATCCTCCTGCTCTCCCGCAGCGGTGGGGCGGCGGGCGCGTCAACGGAAAGGGTTTACGCTCTCCGCGAAAGCGGCAAAGGGTGGGGCGAGATCTTCAGGACGCTGGGCGTAAAGCAGCCGCACCTTAACGCGCTCGGCGATTTGCTGGTGATTCCCAAGCCCCCTACAGCCTCGGCTGCCGCCCAATCCAATGGTGAGAACGGTGGGGAGAGGAGATAACATTCGACCTTTGAGTCAAACGATTTCGGCGGTGAGCCGAGCCGCGACAGGGATGGAGTGGCACGGATGCATGGGGCAGAATTTGCAACTTGGGCGGGCGCCCCTGCCCGCCCCCCCGGCTGCCCCCGAACCGGGTGAGATTGTAAGCTTCACGTCGTGCCCCCAGCGGCATAGACCTGCGCCGCTCCGCAACGATGGCGGCTCGGTTTTGTCGCGCCGCCTGCTAAGCATTTTTTCCTCCCACCCTCTTGTATCTTTCCTTCTCGCCCTCTAAAATGTGGACAGGGAGGAACGAACGACCGTGAGCGAAGACATCCACACGACCCTAACAGCAACGGACGAAATATCGCCTGATGTCACGAGCGGAAACGGAAACGTCAATCAGTATCTCGACCTTGAGGCAGCGGAGTTGGGCGCGTCGGATGACGCGCCACTGCCGAGCGATGACGAGGCGACCCTCACCGCAACGGCGATAGGGTTGTCCGAGTTAGACGCCATCGAGAGCGACGCGCTGCTGGCTGAGGACTTGCCGAGGGAGTTTCCCGACACGACGGCAGCGGCGACATCGGTGGCGACGACACCCGACCTGCCAGTGGAAGAGCGCATCGGCGCAGGGGATTTTGGCGCTGCAGAGACAACTTCCGAACGGGCGTCGCTCGCCCAAGAAACCTATCTCGCCCCCGCGCCGGCGGTGGAGTCACCGCCCCCTGAACCTCCGGCGCCCCCGCCCCCAACAGGCCGACGCCGCCGCCCCAGAAAGGACCCCAATGAGATGGAGTTCTGGGATCACCTCGAAGAACTCCGCGAGCGCATTCTCAAAGTGTTGTTGTTCGCCGTGCTGGGCATGGCGGTCTGTTGGACGTGGCGCGGCAAGGTGCTGGACATTTTGCAAGCCCCCTTGACGGTGCAGAAGAAATACGTCATCGTCGGTCCATCCAACGATCCGGCGGGTGTGCGCCAGGCAACCTCGGCGGTGGACGCGTTCAAGCGTATTGCAAACGGACGCCACCTGTTCGTCTCCGCCCGCACCAGCGACGACAAAATGCAGCAGAAAGAGATGCGCCTGTGGACGCAAGCGAAAGTGACCCCGCAGCGCGAGAAGCCGTCGGAGGGCGTCTCCCCTCGCCTCCCTTCGCTGCCCCGCACACTACCCTCCGCCGCCAAGCCGCGTTCCCCCGCCGAGGAGATCACAGATCTGCGCCAGCAGGTCAACCAATTGAAAAGTCTCATTCAGCAGTTGCTCGTTTCTCTGCGAGCCCACAAACCGCCTAAACCGTGGTATGAGGAGCGCTATGAAGATGCCGACAAGGTGCTGCACTACGCCAACCATCATCAGGCTTATATGCTGATAGATGAACTGAGTTACAACCTCCAACGGAAGAAAATCAAACTGCAAGTGCTCTATGACGGCGACCCCACTTTGTTGGGCGAGAAGGACATCATCCTTAAACCTTACAGTCCGAGTCTGTTCGGGTGGTTTCTCATCAACGTCGAGGTCGCTCTCCTGGCGGGCTTAATTATCGCCGCGCCGTTCATTCTCTATCAAGTTTGGGCGTTCGTTGTGCCCGCCCTCACGCCGACGGAGAAGCGCTACGCCCTGCGCATCATTCCGTTTTCCATCCTGCTGTTCGCGGGGGGCGTCGCCTTCGGGTTTTATGCCCTGCCGGTGGCGGTGAAGTTTCTGGTGGGTTTCGTGCCTGACCAAGCCGAGCGATTGCTGGACTTCAAATTGTATTTTGGCTTCCTGCTGAAAATCTGCCTGGGCTTGGGGCTGTGCTTCCAGTTGCCGCTGGTGATGTTATTCCTCGCGGCGATTGGGTTGGTGTCGTCGTCCTTCCTGACCAGCCACTGGCGGCACGCCGTGGTGGTCATGTTTGCCATTTCCGCCCTCATCACGCCGACGTGGGACCCGGTGAACATGAGCATCGTCGCCGCCCCGCTCGTTGCTCTCTACTTCCTCAGCATCGTTTTGGTCAAGTGGATGGTGCGCAAGCGGGAGCGGGAGGCGGAAGCGACAAGCGATGGGCTGGACTGATTGGGAAATTGGGAAATTGGGAAGAAGAGGGAAAATCAACTTAACGAAGCATTAGAAAATTGGAAGATGAGGAACCCCCTAATTTCCCAATTTCCCAATTCCCCAGTTTCCATGCCTACTCCAGACTGGGACTCCTTCTTGGATACCCTCCGGGCTTCTGCCGACTACCGCGGACAGATCGCCCACGTGGAGAAACTCCCGGCGCGGGCGGCGCGGTTCGCGGACCTGTCGCGCCCGTTGCACCCGCGATTGATGGCAGCGTTGCGGACGCAGGGCATCACGCGGTTTTACGTCCATCAAGCCGCCGCGATTGACGCCGTGCGCAGCGGGCGGAACGTCGCCGTCGTGACGACGACGGCAAGCGGTAAGACGCTCACTTACAACGTGCCCGTCCTCGAGTCCATCCTCACCGACGCTGGCACACGCGCCCTTTACGTCTTTCCGACCAAAGCCCTCGCCCAAGACCAACTGCGGAAGTTGAACGCCCTGGACTTGTTTCCCCACGTCCGCGCCGGCACGTATGATGGCGACACGACGCAGGAGGAACGGCGCACGATGCGCCGCGCCGCCCAGATTGTGCTCACCAACCCCGACATGCTGCACGTAGGGATCTTGCCCAACCATACGCTCTGGGCGTCGTTTTTGATGGGTTTGCGATACGTCGTGATTGACGAGGTGCACACCTATCGCGGCATTTTCGGGGCGCACACCGCGCACGTCATTCGCCGTCTGCGCCGTCTCTGTCGGCACTATCACAGCGAGCCGCAGTTTATCCTCTGCTCCGCCACAATTGCCAACCCCGAAGAGGCAGCGCACAAACTCACCGGGCTACCGTTCCACATCGTCCGCGATGACAGCGCGCCGCGCGGGGAGAAAACGTTCGTGCTGTGGAGCCCGCCCCCCATCGGGCAAGGGACAAGGGGCAAAGAACCACCTTCAACTCTCAACCTTCAACCTTCAACAATAGTCCGTCGCAGCGCAAACGCGGAGGCAGCGGACCTCTTCGCGCGCCTCGTGCAGCAGCAGGTGCGCACGATTGTTTTCACTCCCGCCCGGGTCACGGCGGAACTGATTCTCAAGTATGCCCGCGACCAACTCAGCCACCCAACCACCCGAGGACTGGCTGACTCTATCATGTCCTACCGCGCCGGTTATCTGCCCGAGGAGCGCCGCGCCATTGAAAGGCAGCTGTTCGACGGGACGCTGCTGGGGGTGAGCGCGACCAACGCGCTGGAGTTAGGCGTGGACATCGGGGGGCTGGACGCGGTCATCATGGTCGGGTTTCCCGGTTCCATCTCCAGCACCTACCAACAAGCCGGGCGGGCGGGGCGCGGGCTGCAGCCGTCACTGGCGGTGCTGGTCGCTCGCGAGGGAGCGATTGACCAATACATCGTGCGGCATCCGGACTACCTGTTCGGGCGCGGCAGCGAGAACGTGGTGATTGACCCGCAGAACATCTACATTCTGGCGGCGCATCTGCTGTGCGCCGCCGACGAACTGCCGCTGGATGAACGGGACAAGGAAATATTCGGAGAACAGATAACCGACCTCTGCGAGCGTCTGCGTGACGGCGGTTTGTTGACGAAACGTGACCGCTGGTATTGGACGGGACCGGGGCGACCGCAAGACCAAATCAACCTCCGCTCCGCGTCGGGCAGCGGCTACGACATCCGCTTAACTTCGCGGGGCAACGAACTGTTAGGCACGGTGGATGCGGCGCGGGCGTTTGATACCGTTCACGAGGGCGCGATTTACCTGCATCGCGGCGATGCCTATCGCGTGACGCGGCTGGACGTCGAAGGACGAACGGCTTATGTCGAACCTGTGCAGGTCAACTACTACACGCAGCCGATGACGAACATCGCCACATCGGTGGGGGAGGTGGAACGGGAACGCCCGCTGCCGAGCGGCGTGTCTTTGAAGTTCGGCACAGTCAACGTGACCACGCAGGTCATCGGCTACCGCGAGGTGCAGCAGTTCAGCGAACAGGTGCTTGCCGTGCACTCGCTGGACTTGCCGCCCAGCGAGTTTGAGACGCGGGGGTTCTGGTTGTGCATCGCGGAAAATCTCGCGTTGGAACTGCGAGCCGCATACGACCTGCTCGGCTCCCTCCACGCCGCCGAACACGCGATGATTGCGCTGCTGCCGCTGGTGGCGACCTGCGACGAACGGGACGTGGGCGGTGTGTCTTACGCCTTTCATCCCGATACGCGGACACCTACCATTTTCGTCTATGATGATTACCCCGGCGGCGCGGGCATCGCAGAGAAAGCGTGCGAAAACGTAGAGACGCTGTTGCAGCGCACGTTGGAGGCATTGGAAAGTTGTCCCTGCGCGGATGGCTGCCCCGCCTGCGTGCAATCGCCGCGCTGCGGGAGCAACAATCAACCGCTGGACAAGGTTGGGGCAGCGGCGCTGCTGCGGAGGCTGTTGGTGAACAGTTGAGCATCGGCTTGCGACTGCGCCGATGCAGCGCGGGTATGGCTTCGCCCTTCGACCCGCTGCGCGCTGAGAAGCCAGAGCATTATGCTGAACGTCACTGTCAACGTGATGACACGCAAGATGCGCCACATGATCGTTCCTCTTTCTCCCAGACGTTTCCGTTTCCTTATGCCACACAGCGTTGTGCCTTCGGAGAACGAGGCGCAAATTGCGCGGCGGGGATTCCGCGACGGCGTCCCGGGCTACTTTCAGAGCATCGTCCATGCGCCGTTGACGCACCACGTCGCAGGAAAATGTCATGGCTT
>JANWYM010000203.1 GCA_025055355.1 Abditibacteriales bacterium | reverse complement strand
TTGGAGGGGTATGGTATCCTTTATCAACTGCGCGAGAACATTCGCAAGCGGCGTAATGTGACGTTGTGGTTGGTGCCGTCTCGTTTCGCCCAGAACGTCTCGCATCGGGACGGCGCATACCTAACGCGCATACGCCCAGTCCAGCCGGGCGCGCCCGGGGGAGGGGAGTCTGTTAGGTCTTCCGACCTGCCCGATCAACCAGAACGCGCTGCCTGTGAACGCGGCGACCCTGCCGCTGGTCTTGACGATAAAGGGCAAGGTGGAGCGGCAGGGGATTGCTTCGCTGTACTCGCAATGACCGTCAGGGGTCGGAGGGGGCTCTATTTTTGAACGGTTAGGTGGGGAGAACGTGAGGGGCTGGCTGGAGGAAAGACACCGGCAAGCGCCTAACGGCAAAACCTCCCGCAAACGTCGCCCGAAGTAGAGGGTCGCCTAATGCCACAATCGTTTCCCGAGCTGTTCGAGCAATTCAAGGTGCGGCAGGACGCCGCCGACGTGGAGATGGTGTTGACGGGGCAGTATCAACGCGCGCTGGAACTCCTCGAAGACGCCGAGAACGCGGGGCTGACGCCCATCCTCATCGGTCCGCCGGGGGTGGGCAAAACGCTGCTGTGCCGCTACTACGCGCAGCGGCGCGGCAAACCGTTTTACTGGATGACGATGGACGAGTCGACCAAGCCCGTTCACCTCGTCGGCAGTTTCGACCCGGCGGTGACGATGCGTCAAGGGTTTTCACCAGAATCGTTCGTGCCCGGTCCGCTGACGCAGGCGATGTTGGAGGGCGGCTACTTTCTGGTCAATGAGCTCAACCGCGCCACCGAATACGCCCAGAACACCCTGCTGGAGCCGCTGGAGGAGCGTTCGCTCTACCTGCCGCGCCTGGGACGCATTAAGGCGCACGAGGCGTTCTTTGTCATTTGCTCGATGAACCCGCAAGAGTTGGCAGGCACGCATCGCATCTCCGAAGCGTTGAAAGACCGCATCAAGGTCTGGATTCGGCTGGACTACCCCGACCGCTCGACGGAACTGAACATCATTCGCGCCAACTGCCCGCACGCCGACCTGCCGGAGGAAACGCTCGACCGTATTTACCAACTCATCAATCGGACGCGCATGGACCCCGACGTGGAGCAACCCGCTTCCATTCGGGCAGGCATTGCCCTGGCACGGCTCGCCAGCGTGCAGGCGCAGCGCGAGAAGGGCAAGTTGACGACAAAGGTTCTCCGCCGCGTCGCCGAGCATGTCCTGTCGGGCAGCGTCAAACCCCGCCCCGGCGTGGACGCGGAAAAGTTGAGCCGCAAACTGATCAACGCCGTGCTGGGGGGAGAGTGACGTGAAGCCAAGCCCTCATGCCTCAATCGTCATCACCTTCATCGTCGTCCCCGTCCTCAAACCGTCAAGACCGACGACGAGGACGATTTTTATGTGGCGTCGCCCGCGACCCCGTCGCGAATCCCTCGCCGCGCGACGGGCTGCCTCGTGAGCATAGGCTTTAAGTTTCAGGCTACTTTGCACATCTCCTCCCCATCATGGTATATGTAAGTGACCGCCACAGAGTAAGGTTGTTCTTGCCATCGAGGGCTGCATCGTTCTGTGCGACGATTTGCTTGGAGCGCTCCCAACCTTCCTACAGATGCGGTATAACAACACAGGACGCAGGAGGTGGAAGTCAGTTGTTAGTGCTCACGCGCAAGGTGCACCAGAGTATCATGATCGGGGATGATGTCGAGGTAGTGGTCACGGCGATTAAGGGCGAGCAAGTGCGGCTGGGCATCACGGCGCCCCGCGAGATCCCGGTGCATCGCAAGGAAATCTACCAGTTAATCCATGGACAAGGGGTTGCACTTCCCAAGAACGGAAGTGTGCAGAACCAGCCGGTTAGTTAGTCCATCGGAGGGACGGGTCTAAGCCCCGTCCCTCGCCCCTCTCTCCGCGTCCCATTTGACTTGCACCGCGCGTTGCGTTACAATGCGTATCGCTCAGGAGGCAAGTCAAACGTGAAAACATGCATTTCAACAGTTCTCGCGGCTTTGGGCTGTCTTCTCACCGGCAGCGCAGTGGGAGCGCAAAAATTAGATGGCTACCGATTAGTGCACGATGCGGCGCTGGGGCTGCCCGTCCTCGCATCTCCCCTCCCGGCGGACGTGCGTTTGTTAGCCAGCACCGACCCCCAGCGTCAGAACAAGGATTACCTCCTTCTCGCCCCTCAAGAGCAGCGAACCGCCGCCACGCTCAAAGGACCCGCCTTAGTGTTGCGCCTGTGGTTCACCAGCAGCGTGCCAGAAAAAACGACGGTGCTGATGCGGGTGGACGGCAAGGCGATGCCTCTTCTCCGCCAGGGCAAGCCAACGGGCTATCCGCCCGTCAAAGCGTTAGGCGGTGTGCATGAGAAGGCGTTCTTCTCTTACTATCCGCTGCGGGTGCGGCAAGCGCTGCAACTGCACGTCGTCAACGGCAGCGACCAAGAGAACAAGTTCTTTTTTCAGATAAACTATCAGTCCATATCCGACGCGGTCGCAGAGACGACGACCCCTGCACCGCGCTGGCAGCAGTTGGGACAGCGGATAGAAAAAGAGTCCCGCCACCCGACGCCGCCATCCCCCACCTCCACGGCCTCGGGCACGGTGCAGTGCTCCCCGCAGCAGGAGACACCTCTTCCGCCGCTAACCGGACCGGGCGTCCTCCGATATTGCGCTTTAACACCCACCGCGACGGAGTGGCGGGCGTTGGAGAAAGTCTACCTGCTCATTCGCTGGGATGATGAGAAACAGCCCAGCGTCATAGCGCCGCTCTCTTGGCTGTTCGGGCAATACTTTGAACGCGGGCAAATCCAGAGCACGCTGCTTTACAGCGACGGCAAGTCTTTCACCCTCCGTTTCCCGATGCCGTTTGAGCGTTCAGCGAAGTTCTCGATGTGGAACGGTCACGCCGCCCCCGTCACGGTTGACTGGTCCGTGCGCTACGAGAAGCGGAACGGCGCGGTGCCACCTTATCGCTTCTGCGCCACCGCTGCTGCGCAGACGACCGAGAGGGGCAAACCGTTTCTGCTGCTCGACGCGCAAGGCGAAGGCGTCCTCGTCGGCTGCACGGTGGGCTTGCAGGGGGGGGAGATGAACCGCACCCTGAGTTTTCTGGAGGGGAACGAGCGCATCGAGGTCGACGACAATCCGCAAAAGACGTTGGAGGGAACCGGCGCGGAGGATTTCTTCAACTCGGCGTGGTTCTTTCCCCCGCAACCGTTTTCGTTTCCGTTTCACGGCATGACCTTCAAAGGGGTAGACCCGCAGCGCGTGTCGGCGTATCGCTTGATGCTGACCGACCGCGTGCCGTTCAAAAAGCGTCTGCGCCTCACGCTCCAACACGGCGGGCGCAACAGCAGCCCCGGCTGTCTCTACCGCGCCGTGACGTTCTGGTATCAAAAAGCCCCGCGTCACTTCGCACCGCGTCCTGACCCCACTGCCGCCACGCCCAGCATGGATGTCAAGGCATCCCTCAAGAGCGAGCGCCAGGCTGAACCGTTGCTCTGGATCCTCGGCGCCATGGCGCTCGTTATCGGCGCCTTCTTCTTCTACCGCTTGGTTGACAAGCGCAAACGCGCGGGGTAAAATCTTTTGCGCCGATGGTCGTGACCTCATTTTTAATGCCTCTCCGAAAACCGGGTAGCGCAGGCTCCCAGCCTGCGTAAAACGCCGACAGGATGTCGGCGCTACACGGTTTTCGGGGAGGCTCTGAACGCCTTCGTTGGGTCATAGGTCATTGGACATTGGTGAAAGCAGGTGTATGGATGGCGACATTAGTGGTTGTAGGAACGCAATGGGGGGACGAAGGGAAAGGCGGCATCGTGGACCTCCTCAGCCGCAACGCCCACGTCGTGGTGCGCTTTCAGGGTGGAGCCAACGCGGGGCACACCGTCATCGTTGATGGGCAGAAATTCGTGTTCCATTTGATTCCTTCCGGCATTCTCCATCCCGGTAAAATCAACGTCATTGGCAACGGCGTCGTGGTGGACCTGCCTGCTTTGTTTAAGGAGATAGACGAACTCCGCCGTCGCGGTATTGACGTGGACAGCAACCTCGTCGTCAGCGACCGCGCGCACATCACGCTGCCCTACCATCGGCTGATGGACGCCCCCCGCGACCCCACCAAAACCGTGGCGCGTCTCGTCACGACCCAACGCGGCGTGCGCCCGACCTACATGGACAAAACCGGGCGCATCGGCATCCGCGCCATTGACCTGCTGGACGAAGAACTGCTCAAAGAGCGCATCCACATCAACTTCCTCGACAAAGCCGACTGGCTTGCCAGTCAACCCGCCGACGTGCGCCCCAAAGAGGAGGAAGTATTCAACGAATACCGCCAATACGCCGAGCGACTGGCGCCTTACGTCAAAGACGCGACTTCGCTGATCAACCACGCGATTGACGAGGGGAAGAATATCCTGTTTGAAGGCGCGCAGGCGACAGGATTGGACCTCGATTTCGGCACGTATCCGTTCGTTACCTCCTCGAACACGTCGGCGGGCGGGGCGTGCACCGGCACCGGCGTCGGTCCGACGAAAATCAACCGCGTCCTCGGGACAGCGAAAGCCTACCCCACGCGCGTCGGCGATGAGCGCCCCTTCCCCACCCTGATGCCTGCCGACATCGAAGTCGCCGTGCGCACCCACGGGCAGGAGTTCGGCGCGACGACGGGACGCCCCCGCCGCTGCGGCTGGTTCGACGCCGTGTTGATGCGTCACGCCGTCATGGTCAACGGGCTGCACAGCATCGCGCTGACCAAGGTGGACGTTCTCAGCATCCTGCCGACGCTGCGCATCTGCGTCGGCTACCGATACAAAGGCAAAACCTTCGACACGCTGCCCGCCGATTTGCGCACGCTCGACAACTGCACGCCCGTTTACCAAGACCTCCCCGGCTGGCAAACGGACATCTCCCACGTCAAGGACTACGACGACCTGCCCCAGAACGCGAAGCGTTACATCGAGACCATCAGCGACCTGTGCGGCGTGCCGGTGTCCATCATCTCCGTCGGCCCCTCGCGGCACGAGGTCATCGTGCGCGATGCGTCGCTGGTAGAATACGATTTTTGAGTTGAGGTGCTAACCATGGCAGTCCAAACTCAACTCCCCCAACGGGTGACGTGGGAAGAGTTCCTCGCCCTGCCGGAGACGATGCAGAAATGCGAGGTCGTTGATGGAGAACTCATCACGTCACCAGCGCCGACGTGGGAGCATCAAGTTATTGCCATGAACGTTGCCAAAGCGTTGGACACCTTCGTGAAGCGACGGAAATTGGGGCAGGTCGCTATCGCGCCCGTGGACGTCGTCATCCAGAAAAAGCCCAAACTCCGCGTGCGTCAGCCGGATGTGCTGTTCATCAGTCACGAACGGAAATCTATCATCAGCACCCGTGTGGAAGGTGGTCCTGATTTGGTTGTGGAAATCCTCTCGTCCAGCGACACGCGCGCGATGCTCGACAAGAAACTCAAAGACTACTGCGCCGTCGGTGTGCGTGAGTGCTGGCTGGTCTCGATAGAAGCCGAAACGGTTGAGGTCCTGCGCCTCAGCAAAAGGGGCGCGGAACGCATCGGACTTTACGGGATCGGCGATGTCGTCGTATCGGAGGTGTTGACGGGTCTGAAGTTGTCCACGAAGAAAATTTTCAATTAACTGCCCCCTGCGATGAATCGTTGCGATCATCGTTCCCCCGCGCCCAACCCACCGGCAAGAACGCGGCTATCCATCAGGCAAACAGTTGGTCAACCGTCGACGATGATGCGGGCAGGACTTCCGAGCGGATGGTTTCGCCCCTGCCGACCCCCCGACGGTTTCCTGGCCTTTTAATGGTCTGTCAACAGGATTGACTCCCCGCCCTAAACCGTCTATAATCCGTCACGGATGAACTATGCCTGTGGACGTTTCCGTCATCGTCGTCAACTGGAACCGCTGCGATTTGCTGCTGGGCTGCTTGCGGTCCATCTACGAGCGCACCCATCGCGTTTCGTATGAGATCATCGTGGTGGACAACGCTTCCACCGACGACAGCGTGGCGCGGGTGCGCGAGGGGTTCGCCGGGGTGCAGTTGATTGTCAACGCCGAGAATCGCGGCTTCGCGGCGGCGAACAACCAGGGCTTGCGCGTCAGTCAAGGGCGCTACGCGCTGCTGCTCAATAACGATACGGTTGTGCTGGACGGCTGCTTGGACAAAATGGTAGCGTTCATGGACGTTCATCCCAACGTGGGAGCCCTGACCTGCAAGCAATATGATGCCCGCGACTTGGAGCATCCCATGCCGCCCTGCGCGACGGCGTTTCCGACCCCCACCCGTCTGATGCTGACGCGCCTCGTGCGCCTGCTGCGTCAGGAAAACACGCCCTGGGGACGGCGGTGGCTGTATCTGGGCGAGAACCCCGACATCGCGCAGGAAGCCGCGCACATCACAGGCTCCTGCTTTATGATTCGCCGCGCGGCGCTGGAGCAGGTGGGTCTGCTGGATGAACGGTTCTTCATGTATCTTGAAGAAACCGACTGGTGCTGGCGGCTGCGCCAAGCAGGCTGGAAAATTTACTACACGCCTGATGCCGCCTTCATTCATTATCTCTCCGCCAGCGGACAACTGCGTCCCGACCGCGAGGAACTTTACTATCGCAGTTACTGTCACTTCTTCGAGAAGCACTACGGCAAGCCAGCGCGCTGGCTGTATCAGGCGCAGAAGGCGATATTCAATGTGGTGAAGAGAGTGAAACGTGACGCGTGGAACGTGAAGCGTGAAACGTGAACGTGACCAGGTGGAGTCCTCAACGCCGCACCTGTTCGGGGCTTGAGTTCACGTTTCACGCTTCACGTTCCACGCGTCACGTCTGGCTGTGCAGCGGAAGAAGACGCTTTCCGTTGTCATCCCTACCTACAACGCCGAACGCTTCATCGGGCGCTGCCTCGACGCGCTCACGTGGGCGGATGAGGTCATCGTCGTGGACATGTTCAGCACCGACCGCACGCCCGAAATTTGCCGACGTTATCCCAACGTCAAGTTCATTCAGCGCGAGGAGAAAATCATCTACGCCAACGTCAACTACGGCTTCGACCTGGCGCAGGGCGATTGGGTTATGCGCCTCGACAGCGACGAAATCCTCACCCCCGAACTGGCGCGGGAGATTCAGGAGAAGGTGCTGTCCCGAGACGAGGACGAAAACGACGGCTACGTGCTGCCCAGCCGCTTGCATTGCTTTGGTCGTTGGATCAAGCACGTCGGCATCAACGACCCGCGCCGCCTGCGCACAGGCTACACCTATCGGCTGCA
>JANWYM010000202.1 GCA_025055355.1 Abditibacteriales bacterium | reverse complement strand
TGGGCGAATGACAGGTAACGTCGAGACAGGTTTCCTCAGACGGAGGGGAGACGGCTATGCTATCAAGGTTTGCGAGATGGCGCGCGTGCAGCGGAGCAAACTTAGCGGTAACCTATATGAAGGACAAGCTCCGAATAGAACTCCACGCTGGGACGGACAACCGCGCCAGTGGATGCCAGTTTGGGTTCGCGTGTCGAGTAATGGGAGGTTCGTTGAAGAGGTCAGCTATACCGAGCGGAGCGGATGGCAAAAAGGAGTTTTAGTCATAACGGGTGATATTCCCAGAAAGAGCAAAGAATTCATTTTCTTTTTGCCTGCTGATCATGCGGAAGAAATCTCCGTGCCTGATGAGATGATCGAACGATTCCAGGATGACGACCAAATTACGCAATGGCAAGAAAGAGCCTTTCCAAAGGATAAGCCTGACTCGAATTGTCGTGACCGCAATGGTACGCTTCGCAAGAACCCACAAGAGCCTGGTGATCCTGTGTTTTTCTTGCGAGAAGGCGGGCGGCTTACTTTCTTCGGGCGGGCCCAGATGTTTCGCCTGCCCTACACCCAGCGCCCCATAGACCTTGTTCCGCCAGAATTGCGCCGACCTGAAGACATTGACTATGCGGAAGCGTTGTTCGGCTTTGTGCGGACAAGGAAAGAGCTGGAAGAGATGAAACAGCGCGGTGTCATCCAGGAAATCCCGAAGCAGGGCGATAAGCGTCGGGCTTATGCCGGTCGGGTGTTTGTAACAGACGCCGTGTTAGAAGATGGGCAGAGCGATTACTGGCTATCTGCTAATCCGATCACCCCAAAGATCCTCGCAACGCCGAAGCCGACGGCATTCCAACTTTATTTGACCCAGCAGCAACCGAACGATAAAAACCAACTTGACCACTATGATAGTCCTCCGCCCCATGAAACCACCATTCGCGGGCACAAGCTCTACTGGCATCAAGGTGACCGGACACAGCAGGACATTGAAGATCAGAGCGCACCGCCAAACAGCACCCAGCACACTCAATTCAAGCCTGTAAGAGCAGATGTGCGGTTCAGGTTCCGCATCTATTTCGAGAACTTGTCCGACCGCGAGCTGGGCGCACTCTGCTGGACGCTGCATCCGTTGGGAGATTCGAACAAAGAATATTGCCACCATCTCGGCATGGGCAAGCCGCTGGGCATGGGTGCGGTGAAGTTAGAAGCGACGCTGCATCTCACCCATCGGCCCACGCGCTACGCTGCACTGTTTGAAGGTGATAATTGGCAGACAGGAGTAGCTGCAAGTGGTGAGTCGTTGTCCGACCGCGGAACGCTGGAAGCACGCGTCAAAGATTTCGAGCAGCATGTCCTCGAAACGCTCGGCCTCAGCGCAACACGTCGTCATCTCTCTGGGGTGCCACGCATTGGAATGCTGCTCAAGCTGATGGAATGGCCAGGCTATCCTGCCGAGCCCAACGCTGATCGCTTCCTGACAGCGCAAAATCGTCCGAACACGCGGTATATGACGATTCAGCCTAATGAATACCGTGACCGTCCCGTGCTACCTGACCCATCCCTCTTCGGCACATTAACACGTGACATCGAACTAACATCAACCCCAACTGCGATCCAATCTCAAGTGACCCCTCCGCTGTCCCAGTCATCTTCTACTTCTGCCGACGCCGTGCGCATGGAGATCAACTCCCTGCGTCTGCCTACTGAGGTAAGCCGTGTTCCCAACATCGTGAAGCAGATTGCAGCAATTAGCGATGTTGCTATTCGCCGCGAATGTGCTGAGATACTTCGGAAGAAATTGCAGAGTCATAAGAAAATTTGGAAGCAAGAGCCGCACATCAGCGCCAACTGGCGGAAGCAACTTGACCAATGGCTTGAGGAAGGAGAGCAGACATGACCCTTCTTGACTTCTCCCTCACCAATTTATCCTTGTTCACATTCCCCCAGTTTGCGGTCGCCCAAATCCTGAATTTGCCGGAGGCTGGGCGTCGCGCCCGACAGGATCAAAAACGGAGGGGGGTCAGACCATGAACTCACAGCCGCCGCAGAAGACCCTGGGATTCTGGCAGTTTGCCTGGCAAAAGGTCAAAGTGCAAGTCGTCGGCATCGCTGTTTCAGCCGTCGTAGGTATCACGATCTTGCTCATCTGGGGCACCGAGTGGTGGAATTGGTTTGAGCCGTTGCTCGCGGTGCTGACTTTAGGCGTCGCCGCGTTCGTTTGGTATGGGCAAAAACGTGCAGAGTGGGAGGAGTATCTGCCCAACCGCTTGACGGTCCACTTTTATTACGAGGGCAAGGAAGTAATGCGCTGTGAAAAGGCGCACCTGACCGCCGAAGGTGATATCCGTGCGCTGGCGCAACAAATCGGTATGCAGATGGCTCATAATGAGCAACTCAAATTCGTTGCCGCGCAAGTTGAGGTGTCAGCGCCCATACTGAATCAAGATGAACATAAACAGGAATGGTATCTTCATTACACGGCGAACATTTATCTCACGGAGTTGCCGAAGGCTCTGGCTAACTCGGCAGACCGTCCGCGTGTCTGGCGGGAGCCGTTCATGGACAGCGGGGTCAACGAATGGTTGAGCGCTGAGCCTGAGGGTGCGAGATCCTTGCCTCATCAGGGCAGTGTCTTAGAACCTCACGAGAGGATGAAGACCGATGCCGAAAGATAACGACGTTCCTCAAGCCCTAACATCGGGGGCGCAGCGATTAGTGGAGGGGGCAGCGCGGAAGCAGCAGGAAGGGAAGCACGCACAGTTGGGCGTGCACCATTGGCTGCTGGCGCTGGTGGAGCGCCACGGGGCGATGGCAGAGGAGATGGCGCAGGGGCTGGAGGCGGCGTCGCTGCAACATTACCTGCGTGAGCAGATGCGTCGGGGCAACGTAGGCGATACGTTGGACCAGGAGAGTCTGGTGCGCCAAGCGGTGGCGCGCGCGCAGGCGCGCGGCAAATCGCAAGCCAGTGAGCGCGACCTCGCCGCCGTCATCCTGACTGCCGCCGGCTATGCCCTCACTGAGCAGCCGCCCGCCGTCAGTCACCAGCCCCCAGCCGCCAGTTCTCGACCCTCACCCCTTGACCCGCAACCCACCTCCCGCTCCCCGCGTCCCACGCCGACTCTGAACCGGTTCGGTCGCGACCTGACCCACGCGGCGCAGGAAGGAAAACTCAGCCCCTTCGTCGGGCGCGAGGAGGAGATGCAACTGGTCATTGAGACTCTCTGCCGCCGCACCAAACGTAATCCTTGCCTCGTCGGTCCAGCGGGCGTGGGCAAGACGGCAATCGCAGAAGGGCTGGCGCAGCGCATCGTGCGGGGTGAGGTGCCTGACGCCCTGCGCGGGGCGCGCGTGCTGGCGGTGCAGCCGTCCACCCTGGTCGCTGGTGCGAGTGTGTGGGGTGAGTTAGAGAAGCGCATGAAAGCCCTGCTGGCGGAGGCGAGTCAGGAGGGGATTATCCTTTTCATTGATGAGGTCCACTCGATGATTGGCGCAGGGGGGCACGAAGGCACGGGGGATGTGGCGAGTCTGCTCAAACCCGCCTTAGCGCGCGGCGACCTGGCGTGCATCGCTGCCACTACCGATGACGAGTATCGCCGCTTCATCGAACCCGATGCGGCTTTGGAGCGCCGCTTCCAGCCGATCCGTGTGCAGGAGTTGACCGCCGAGCAGACGCTCAAAGTCCTTTCTACCCTGCGCGATGAGTTGGCGCGCCTGCGCAACGTGCAGGTGTCCGATGCGATCCTGCGCTGGTTGGTGGAGTTCGCTCAACAGTTTCTCCGCAACCGCTATTTTCCCGACAAGGCAGTGGACCTGCTGGAGCAGTGCGTTGCCTACGCGATTGCGCAGGGCAAAACGGTTGTGGAACAGGAAGATGCCGCAACGGTGGCGCGGCGGATGGTGGGCATGCCGCTGGCGCTGGGGGAGCGGTTGAGCGCCCTGAGACAACAACTCTCCGAACGCGCCTTGATGACAGAGGAGGATAGGGACACGCTGTTGAACCGTCTGGCAGTGACCCTACGCGGTCTGGACGTGCGCCCGGCGCGTCCCAACGCGGTGGTGCTGCTTATCGGGGAGGCAGCTGCCAGCAGTGAGGTGTTGGCAGGGGTCATCGCCGCGTCGCTCTTCGGTGCCGCGGAGCGGGTGGTCACCATAGACTTCAGCCGCTTCACTCATCCTGAGGACGTAACGATGCTGGTCGGCGCCCCGCCCGGTTACGTCGGCTACAGAGATGCTCTTCCCATTCACCGCGTCGTGCAGATGCCCTGGTGCGTGCTGCGCGGGGAGAACCTCCACGCTTGTCATCCCCAGGTGCGCGAGGTGCTGCAGCAGGCGCTGGCGGAGGGATTTCTGACGGATGGGCGCGGCAAGCGGATTTACTTGAGCGACGCGGTGGTGCTGTTGACGGCAGAGATTGAGCCAGCGTCGCAACGCCCGCTGGGGTTTCGCCAAGCAGAGACTGTCTCCGCCGAGAGTGCGCGCCAAGCCGCCGCTAAGGTGCTGGGAGAAGAGTTCGTCGCTCACTGTGACCTTGTATGCGTGCACGGAGGCGGCTTATCCTGCGCCGCTCTGCTCTCCGATCTCTCGGAACGCTACCGCAAGCAGGGCGTGCATCTGCGATGGGACGAGGGGTTCATCCAATGGCTTCTCACCCAGCAGAGCACCCTTGCCAATCAACGCGACTGGGAGCGGTTCGTGGATGAACAGTTCAGCCCTCTCCTCATCCCACACCTGCCCCCAACGAGCGACCAGGAGGTGAGATTGCTTATCAGAGTCGGAGAGGGCCTTATTCACGTCGAACGGGAGAAAGAAGAAAGGAGAGATTAACGATGGAGTTCGAAACCCAAGCGCAGCGAGCCTGCTACGAGAAAGTTCTGCCCTGGATGAAAGAGTTGTTTGGAGAGTTTGCCATAGCGCGCGACGATATACCCGCCATTGGAGTCTTCGTCGGCTCCGCTGTGGCACAGGTGGTAGTCTACCCTTGGGGCGATGATGACGCTGTCCTCTGCACGCGGGCGTATGTGGTCACGGGCGCGGAACTGACGCCCGATTTGATGTACTTTCTCTTGCGCGAAAATGCCGACATGCGCTTCGGGGCGTTTGGGGTAGACAGCGATGACGACATCTTCTTTGAGCATACCATCGTCGGTTCCACCTGCGATAAGAACGAGTTGAAGGCTTCGGTCATGACAGTAGTGATGATTGCGGACCACTACGACGACCAAATCGTTGCCCGCTGGGGCGGGCAGCGGGCGCTGGAAAGGATGGCCTGATGTGGCAGGATTGTCCTGCTGGGGGCGTGCCCACAACGACCCCCCTTAGGTAGGCACGCCCCCCATCGAACAGGGGAAAAATGAAAGACGGAAAATGGAAAAGGGAAGCAGCAGAATCCATTCTCCGTCCCTCGTCCTGCAATGAGAAGTCGCACGGGGATACGTAAAGTCTGGTTAACGGATTCGACCGTTGCCATCCTGGTCGGGGCGGTGTCGGCTCAAGCACAGACCGAACTACGTCTGGCGACTGGAACCCCGGAGGGAACTTATCACATCATTGGGGAGGCTATCCGCCGCGCTGTTGAATCCCATACAAAGTCCGTGCGCATCAAGTTGCTAAAGAGCAAAGGTTCGTTTGAGAATTTGGAATTGCTCCGCCAAGGGAGGGTGCATTTAGCACTGGCGCAAAACGATGTGGCAGGATGGACATCCCGTCGGTTGAAGCAGCCCCCAGAGCAGTGGCCATGGCGTAGCCTCTTGGTTCTGATGGAGGAGCCAGTGCAAATTATCGCAGGGCCTGCCCTTCGTGGAGACACGCTGGATGCACTCTCTGGACATCCCCTCTCATTGGGACGCAGAGGCAGCGGCACTCACTTCACCGCCTCCCGACTGCTTGAGACACTGCGGATCAAACCCCTTGCAGAAGTGCCAGTGCAATCAGCCGATGAAGCAGCCAAAGCACTGCGGGAGCAACGCAGTCACGGTGGGGTCTTCGTGAATAATATCCCGACCCCCCAAGTGGCGGCTCTGCTCACGGACCCTTCCTTCCGACTCCTCTCTTTCCGGACGCAGGAGATGGCTCGCCTTCGCCAACTTGAAACAGTCCTCTCTCTCTATCTTAGTGTATCTGTTCAGCGGTTTGGAAGACCGCGCCCCGGTAACTTCTACGGGGTGGATGGGCTCTGTGGTCATGCTGATTACAGGCTTATTGATAGCGGCTTACATCACGGGTCAGTTTGCCTCAGAGATTCTCCTCCATACGTCGGGGGTGATTCAAGTGACAGCCAATACCGCCAAACGGGGATTTTTGATAATTGGCTGGAACCCGCGAGCAGAGCAGATAGTCCGCGAGATTTTCTGGGCGTTTGAGTCAGGACTTGGCGGGTCTGGCATTACTGTCCTGACGGAAGAGAAGGTAGATTCGTCCCGCTCCATAGAGTTTGAATCACAAGGTGTGACGTTTGTCAGCGGCAACACCTTTGACAAAAAGGTGCTGGAGCGCATCGGGGCTCACCAGGCTCAAAGTGTTATCCTCTTAGCAGACCACAAAGCCGAAGACCCCGATGCCAAAACTACTTTAACCGTTTTGGCGCTGCGCAGCCTGTATCAGGAAAAAGGCGTTCCCCCTAACCAACGTCCGCGCCTTTGTGCGGAGGTAGTGAACCATCGCAAAATGGGACTTCTCCGTGATGCCGGCGCTGATACAGTGATTTGCCATGAGGACTACGGCGTGGGGCTGCTGGCTCAATCCGCCTTTAACCCCCAAATTGCTGAGGTATATCAGCAACTCCTGTCCTACAGCAGGGATACCTGTGAGATCTATGTGATGAGCAGTTCCTGTGAAGGCACTCAGGGAGATATCCCATCCGACATCTGGGAAAAACACCTTACAGGGAAACCGTTCGCTGAGGCTGGTATAGCACTCCTCCGTTCCTGCCAAGGTCATAATCCGACGATTCTGATCGGGCTGCAACGAGGTGAGGAGATCCTCCTAAATCCTCGTCAAAGGTGTGAACTTCAAGATGGGGATAAACTGCTGGTCATTGCCTGGGATAATCCCCGCCTCGAGCAGGGACAGTGGAGCATAGAGTCATCGTAATTGTTTACCGCCTATAGGGACAAGGGGTGCACGGTTCCCGTCGTTATTTTCCACTCCCTTGGGGGAGGAAAAAAGTGTCAGTAACTGCGTCGCTTCTGGTCGAATCCCACGTAGGAAGGAGGCGAGCATGAAGAGACCACAATGGGTCGTATTGCTACTGTCGCTGGGCGTCCTCAGCCTACCACACTGCGCGCGCGCCGCCACGCCGCTGGACGACCTCTACCAGCGGTTTAAGAT
>JANWYM010000201.1 GCA_025055355.1 Abditibacteriales bacterium | reverse complement strand
GACAACCTTCTGTGATCCCCCTTGCGAAGGAGAACAGGGAGTTTTTCGGAGAGGCTCTAAGAGCCTCGCCAGCAATGCGGCAGCCTGAGTTTGTTTGAAGTATTTTCCCTCGCGTCAAGACTTGAGGCGACAAGGAAGGTCATCCCCCACGACGAATATCGTTGCATCTTCTGGTCAGGGGGTAAAGGATGGGCGTTTACTTCGACTTGGGGCGTCCAGTGGTCGGCGGCTGGATGGGTGGGGGGTGGGTGTCGCATGACCCGGTGCGGAGGGTGGACTTGCTATGGGGCGCGGAGTTCGGACAGGAAGGCGCGGTGTTGTTTGGCGTGAACGTGGACACAGGCGCAGTCGTGGAGCGCCATCGCATCGGCGCGCGCGAGTTCTCTGCCATCGTTCAGCACGCGACGGGCACGCTGTGGATTTACACTTATCACGGCATCAACCAGCCGGGCAACCTGCTGCTCTCGTGGCGTCCAGAGACGCGGCGACTCACCTCGCACGGTTTTCCGCCGCTGAGCGGGCAGCGGTTCGTTGGCGCGATTTTCGGCTTGGATGGGCGGCTTTATCTCGGCACGCATCCGCACGGGCATCTGGTCAGTTTCGACCCCCAAGATGAAACGTGGCGCGACCACGGCTGTCAAGCCCCGCCGCCGATTATTCCCGACCAGCACATCTGGTGTCGTCCCGTCGCTGTGACGGAGGACGGGGCGATCGTGTGCAACATCGTGCGCGAACGTCCAGGGCAGATCATCGCGTTCCATCCACGGACAGGCGAGACGCGGCAACTGACGGAAATGCCTGGGGAATTAGTCCATCGGTCAACGGGTCAGCCGAAAGTCACCGCCAACATGCGCGAACGCACTTACACCGATGCGCGTCATGCGCCCCCCGTCACGCGCCGCTTTGATTACGAGCCCTGCGTGGCGACGGACATCGTGGGATTGAATAAAGGCCCCGACGGTAAAATCTACGGCAGCACGATTATCTCGATGCACCTGTTTTGCTTCGACCCGCAGACGCGCGAACTCAAAGACTTGGGGCGCGTGGGCTGGGATGGCGGGGAGATTTACGATGTCATTGCTTACAAGGATAAACTTTACATGGGCAGTTATACGGGCGCGCATTTTGCCGTCTACGACCCGTCGAAGCCGTGGAATCCGCGCCCGGACACGCAGGGCATGGCAGAGGACGCGAACCCGCGCAATTTCGGTCCGTTGGGCGAGGACATGAACCGTCCGTTTGAATACGCCGTCGGTCCTGATGACCGCCTCTACATCGCCTGCCGCGCCAACTACGGCATCCCCGGCGGCGGCTTGGCGCGGTTCGACCCGCAGACGGAGGCGAAGAAGGTTTTCCGCGACCCCGCACAAAGCGTGCAGAGCGTCGCCGCCGATGACCGCTACGTTTACGGCGGCACCAGCATTCGCGGCGGGCGCGGCTGTGTGGACGTGACCACGCAGGCGAAGTTGTTCCTCTTCGACCCGCAGCGGGAGCGGCGCGTTTACGAGTGCGTCCCCGTCGCCGAAGCCATCGCTGTCACGTCGCTTGCCATCAGCCCCGTCACTCGACTCATCTACGGCGCGACGGACACGGGGCATCTGTTCGCCTTCGATTGCGACGAACGGCAAGTGGTCAAGGTCTGGAAACTCCGCAGCCAAGGCACGCCGCTGATGGGCGTCCCTGAAGCCTACGGGATCATTCACCTGACGGCAGGTAGTGATGGCGACATCTACGGCGTGACGCGCACCGACGTTTTCAAGTTGGACGTGAGCCTTGACCGCGTGATTTACCTCGACCCACCGCCGATCCCCGACCTCTACCAAATCGTCGAGGGCGCGCCGGGGGTGTTCTACATCGGTGCGCGGTCCCATCTATTGGAGTATCATCTGAAGGACACGCCGCATTATCGGTGAAAGACCCTTCGACGGCGGGGCGTCATCGAGACGATTATAGCGCTCACCGCCACCCCGCTCAGAAACAGCCCCACCCGAAACGCGGTCGGGAAGTAGACGAACTCGGCCTTGCTTCGCCCTCGTCCCACCGCGACAGCGCGCTGCACGCGGTGCGATGTGATGCGACGTGGCACGCCGTTGACGCTCGCCCGCCAGCCGGGGAAAGCGGTGTCGGCGAGAATGAGGACGCCGCGCTGAGGGGCGTCGGTGTGGAGGGAGATGCGTTGCGGGGATTGCTCTGTCAGCGCGACGGGACGCGTCGTTCCACCCTGCCAGACGCTGCGCGGTTGAGCGGCGCGGTTTTCGTAGACGTAAACGTCGTTCAACATGCCTACAAGTTTGAACTGTTCGTCAAGCAGCGGCTGCAGCGAAGCTACGTATTTGACAGCGAGCGCGTCCAGCAGCGGCGATTGCGCGTTGCGCAGGAGAATCATGTTGCCGTTGAGCAGCGGGCTGCTCGCGCCGGGCGCGCCGGCGATGTGGTCCATCGCTTCTTTGTAGTGCCGCAGCTGTAGCGAATCGTAGCCTTGCACATCGTAGAGGGCGTAGACCATCGGGGCGTTGGGCGGCAAAATGCCGGCGGGGTGCGGCGCGACCGTCCACTCCGGCGTGAGACACAGCACACGCCCGTCTTGGGCTTTGTTCCGCAGGAAATCTGTCAGTTCCGTGCGCGGATAGATGAGCGCTCGCGGGCTGGTGGGATTGAAGTCGCGCCCGAAGTTGAACAAATCCCACACGGTGACGGCGATCAAGAGGACGCTGACGGCGAGGACAAGATGATGTGAGCCGCGCGGGCGCAGCCACCTCATCAGCCCATCGCAGCCGAACCCTGCCAGCAGGGCGACACTGAAGCACCACAGCACGAGAACACGTCCGAAGCCGCCCATCTGACTGACGCCGGGCACGTAGAAGTAAAACGGATAAGCCCCAATGCCCAAGGCGTAAAGCAGGGCGAACAGCGCCAGGGCGGTGAAGAACGTTGCTTTGCGCCACGCGACGATGCCGCCGACGAGAGCGAGCATCAGCGGGATCATCCCCGCATACCCGCAGTGTTCCGCGTAGGGGTAGACTTGTCTTTCGCCGACCAGCACATCGTAGCGCATGGGGCTGAGAAGGTTCGTCAGTTGTGCGGGTGGCATGGCGAAGTTGCGAAAGCCTTCGGGGGTGGCGGAACCGGCGCGCGGGCTGAAGCGGGCGAGTTCGGCGGTGGGCAACAGTTGCGCGGCGGCGAGCAAAACAGCGAGGGCAACGACTAATGCCCACGCAGAAATATCCGAGCCGCGAGCGTCAGCGAGCGGAAATGCGCGACGCGACACAAAAAGCCACGTGCCGCGCAGCGCGACGGCGAGGAAGACGTAGAAGGCAACCTGAAAATGCCCAGCGAGGAGGACGACCCCCAGCACGCCCCCCAACGCAACGGCACGGGGGGGACAAGGCTTCGCCGCGACGCGCTCGGTCAGCAGCAGGGCAAGGGGCAGCCAGGTGGCGACGTTCATCAGCGTCGGCAAGGAGGTCCACGCGACCAACCAGCCGCAAAAGGCGAACGTGACAGCAGACAAGAAGGACGCCAGAGGGGACAACTGGTAACGACGGGCGAGCAGAAAGGTGAAGCAACCCGCCAGAAAAAAGTGCAGCGCCGCCGACCAGCCGAAGGCGCGGGCGGGGTCCATCAGCCAGAAAGGGAAATTCAGCGGATAAAGAACCGCCGACTGCCCGTTCGCCAGAAACGGCGCGCCGCAGAAGGCGTGTGGGTTCCACAGCGGGATGATGCCCTGGCGCAGCCAGCGGTGGGCGAACAGCCGCCACGGGTAGTATTGCGCGAGCGCGTCCCATTGCAGGATGTGCCACGGCGTTTCCGCCGATGACGCCAGCGACGTGAACGGATGGAATCCAGTGAGGAACGCGCCGGGCAGCAGCACGCGGTCGGTGAACAGAACGGGAGCAAAGAAGATGACCACTAAAGCCGCCAGTCCGACCAAAGACAGGAGGGTCGCCTTCCCTGTCGCGTTCATGGCTTCACCGTGGCGCGGCTGCGCCTACCGTCTGCGGACGGGCAGCGGTGTGGGCTTGCTGGTTTTTGGCGATGCCGATGAGCGAGACGCCGATGAAGATGAGCGTCAGCCCCACAACTTGGAGGGGCGGAATGGACTCGCGCAGTTGCGGGTGAAGCCGCGCCCCGATGGCAACACCGATGTAAGTCAGGGCAATAAAGGGGTAAGCAAAACTGACATCCACGCGCGAAATAATGGTAATGTAGAGCAGGCTGCTGATCCCGTAGAGGGCAAATCCCGTCACGACGCGCCACTGGAGAAACGCGCCGAACAATCGGCTCAGACTGTTGATTTTTCCGTAATCGTTCAGCCCGACCTTGAGCATGACCTGCGCAGTTGTGCCTAAAGCGACGCAGACCAGCAGTAAACCGACGGAAGTGAGAACGGTGCCTCGCAAGAGAATAACTCAACGTCAACGGATTTCGATGGCGGATTAAGCGGATTGACTTCGATGATGTCACCAGGTCACTCATTCAATCCACTATCGAAATCCGCTGACAGGTCCCCAACGCCCCGGAGGCCAGATAACGCAGACGGCTTTGCCCACGATGTTGGTGATGGAGACGGCGCCATGGTCGCGGCTGTCCTCGCTGTTGCTGCGGTTGTCGCCCAACACGAAGACAGCACCCTCAGGCACGGTGTAGCGGAATGCCTCATACACCAGGCGGTGGTCAACGTAAGGCTCGTCCAGCGGCTCCCCGTTGACATACACTTGTCCGCCCCGGATCTCCACGCGGTCGCCGGGCAACCCTATGATGCGCTTCACAACCACATCGCTTCCTTGCTCTGCATTCTCATCGTCCCACCTCAGGAACACGACATCGCCCCGGCGCACACGCCCCAGGGTCGGGGTGTATTTGTTGATAAGCACGTAGTCGTGGGGATGCAGGGTGGGTTGCATGGACACGCCCGCGACCATCGCCGTGCCAAAGACGACGGTGCCGAGGACGAGCCCCAGCGCGACGCCCGACAAAATGCCGATGCACTCGAGGGCTTTTTTCGCCCACACAGTCGGTCGCCGCTGCGTTTCAACCGTTCCGATGCTGATGGCTTTCACACCCATCACTCCTTCACCTGTCCCGTGTGATTATAGCCGTCTCATGCGAACAATAAACATCCCATCGGTGTCGTGACGGTGGGGAAGGAGTTGAAGGCGTGTAAAATCCGTTTCGGCGGGCTGCCAGAGCGAGGGCGGCAGCCACTGACGCAAATCCTCCTTGACAAAGGTGGGATGCGACCTCAAAAAGGCCTCTACCACCTGTTCGTTCTCTTCGGGTTCCAGGCTGCAAGTGCTGTAAATCAGCGCACCGCCGTGTTTAACCACAGCCGCCGCGCTGTGCAGCAACGCCGCCTGCAACCCCGCCAATTCCGCAATTTGCGCTGGCGTCAATCGCCAGCGCGCGTCCGGTCGGCGGCGCAGCACGCCTGTGCCGGAGCATGGGGCATCTAACAAACAACGATCCATCTTTTGCGTCCACTGCTCCGCGACCGTGCGGAAATCTCCCTGCACCGTGCGTATCGAACGCAGCCCCAATCGTTGGCGCGTCTGTTCGATGAGACGACGGCGGGTGTCGTGAAGTTCCACCGCGATGATTTGTCCTTCATCCCCCATCTGTTCCGCGAGATGGGTCGTCTTCCCTCCCGGTCCTGCGCAGGCGTCCAGAACGGTTTGCCCCGGCTGAGGGGCTACGACGAGACCGACTAAGGCGGACCCCTCATCCTGCACGGTGAACCAACCCTCCGCGAACCCCGGCAGCGCGGCGACGTCATGCCCCCCGCGCAGGCGCAGGACTTCACGCACCCACCGCCCTTCTTCCACATCTACCCCGGCATTTTCTAAAACGTGACGAACATCCTCCACCTTGGCGCGCAGCGCGTTGACGCGAATCGTGACCGGGGCAGGCGCGTTATCCTGCTGACAGAGCGCCATCGTTTCTTCTACGCCCCAGCGCGCCAGCCACCGCTCCACCAACCATTGCGGATGCGAGAATTTGGTGGCGATGTGTTCCGCGGGATGCGCGTCCACATCGGGGAATGGCACGTCTTTCCCCGCCGACGCCACGCGGCGCAGCAGGGCGTTCGTCAGGCGGACGGTGCCGGCATGTCCGTAGTGCTTTGCCAGCGTCACGTATTGATGCACCGTCGCGCGAGAAGGGATGCGTTCCAGATGCAGAATTTCATACGTCCCCAGCCGCAGAATCCATCGCAATGCCGTCGGCAACTTGTCCAGCGGACGCGTCGCAAAATGCGCGACCGTCCAATCCAGTGCGCTTCGATGACGCAGCGTGCCGTAGACGAGTTCCACCGCCAGCGCGCGGTCGCGCTCCGCCAGCGGCTCGCGCGCTAACGTTTGCGGCAGCAACTGGTTGGCGAACGCACCCCCTTGCTCCACCCGCAGGAGGACTTTGAGGGCTAAACGACGAGCGGGAGAGACGGACATGAACCAACCTCCCATGCCCCGGCATAGCCTGTCTCCATGACTGAACTTTTGCGTTTTGCCCTCTCCTGCGAAAATGTCTGTCATGGTGAGCGCAGTGAAGCAATCCCTTTCGCTGCAGCAATCTCCGGCGGAGGGGATTGCTGCGCTGCCCTCGCGATGACGTTTCCCTGCACCAGAGAGGAAGAGAAGCGCGAAATGCAAAAGTTTAGTCCATTATAACGGATACGCCCTTCGCCTGCCAACCAGATAAACGTCTCCCTCCGTCTGAGAGTCTCCCCCTGCCTCTCATGCCCAGCCTCGCATTGGGTTGCAAAAAGGAGGGACACGGTGATATGATATGCTATGTAAACGTCGCCCGTCGCGCCGCGAGGCAGGCAGAATCGCAGCGCGTCCGTTTGCTGTCGCAGGGGTAGCCGCCCCAGTGAGTCAAGAGTTCATAGGTTCGCAGGTCAACGGGTCAATGACAGTGAGGAGGAGCCAAACGTGAAAATTCACGAATACCAAGCCAAAGCCATCTTTGCCCGCTACGGCGTGCCGATTCCAGCAGGTAGGGTGGCAAGCACCCCAGAGGAAGCGGAGCAAATTGCCCGCGAGTTGGGGAAGCGTGTGGTGGTGAAGGCGCAGGTGCACGTCGGCGGACGGGGGAAGGCAGGCGGGATTAAGTTGGCGAACACGCCTGAGGAAGCGCGGCAGGTCGCGTCGCAGATTTTGGGCATGAACATTAAGGGCTTGACGGTGGAGAAGGTCCTCGTCGAAGAAGCCGCTGACATCGCGCAGGAATACTATCTGGGCATCACCGTTGACCGCGCGGCGCGGCGCAACGTGGTGATGGTCAGCGCAGCGGGCGGCGTGGATATCGAGGAGGTCGCCGCCACT
>JANWYM010000200.1 GCA_025055355.1 Abditibacteriales bacterium | reverse complement strand
CCGACTGGTTCACAGATGTCAGCCGCGTCATGGGCATCCGTTTTGAGAACGGACATCGTGGCAAAGCCCCGCTGACGATTTTGGACGTGACGGGTGTAGGAGGGGGCTTCATTGATTACGACCGCGACGGCTGGCTGGACGTTCTGGCTATCAGCGAACGTTCCCTTGCCCTCTATCGCAACGAACGCGGCCAGCGATTCCGTGACATCACACCATCCGCTTTGCCCCAGCCGCAATCCGCAACCCGCAATCCGCAAGCCATCTGGATGGGCTGTGCGGTCGGCGACTACGACAACGACGGATGGGACGATATCTTCGTCTCAGGCTACCGCTGCAACACTCTATTTCATAACAACGGCAATGGCACGTTTACGGACGTGACCGCGCGGGCAGGCGTCAAGAACACAAAGTTCTGGGAGACCAGCGCGGCGTTTGTAGATGTCGACAGAGATGGATTTCTCGACCTCTATGTGACGCGGTATGTGGTGTTCAACGATAAAACCCTGCAACTGTGCAAGTTCAAGGGTATCCTCTCCTCCTGCCCGCCGCACATGTATAAAGAAGAAATCGGCTCGCTGTTCCGCAACAACCGCAACGGGACGTTTACCGATGTCACACAGCAGGCGGGAATGGGGGACGCGCACGGGCGGGGGTTGGGGGTGGTCTGTGAGGACTTCAACAACGACGGCTGGGTGGACATCTACCTCGCCAACGACGGACGCCCCTGCGACCTTTACCGTAACCTCGGCGGGGGGCGGTTCAAAAATGAGGGGATGGTCAGCGGCACGGCTTTCAACAGTCAGGGGCTCTTGCAAGCGGGGATGGGCTGCGACTTCGGCGATTACGACAACGATGGACGTCCCGACCTTGTTGTGGCAACCTTCTACCAACAGGGCTTCTCTCTTTATCACAACGAGGGCAACGGGTTCTTCGAGGAGAAGGGGTTCGAGACGGGCATTTATGCCGCCACCTTTGACCGTCTGGGGTTTGGCGCGAAGTTCTTCGACTATGACAACGACGGTTGGCTGGACCTCATGTTCGCCAACGGGCACGTGCAGGATAACATTGATAAAATCGAAGAGGCGACCTCTTACTTCATGCGCCCCCAGCTTTTCGTCAACCGTCAAGGAACGCGCTTTGAGGACGTTTCCGACCAAGCCGGCGCGTTCTTTCGCGGCAAATACGTAGGGCGGGGATTAGCGGTGGGCGATTACGACAACGATGGCGACCTGGACGTTCTGTTTGTGGACGCTGAGGGTCCGCTGCGTTTGCTGCGCAACAACATCGGCAACCGCCGGAACTGGTTGCGGGTGAAGGTAGAGGGAAAACAGGGAACGACAGGAAGCGGCCGGAGCAATCGCAGCGGCTACGGGACGCAGGTGAAAATCGTCGCCAACGGACAGACGCAAGTGCGACAGGTGCGCACGGACGGCAGTTACTTAGTCGCCAACGACCCGCGCGTGCACTTCGGCTTGGGCAACGCGCACGTGGTGGAGCGCGTAGAGGTGCGCTGGTTGAGTGGAGCGACAAGCGTGCTGGAAAATGTGAGGGCGAATCAGGAGATTGTGGTGAGGGAAACGCCGTGATGGGAAATTGGGGAATTGGGAAATTGGGGAATTGGGAAATTGGGAGATGGGGAAGTTGGGTGATTTTTGCAGCGCTGGTCGTCCTGCTGGGGGGCGGCTGCGGCAAGGCGCAGGGCAGGCCTACCTCCCAACGTTCCAATGTGCCAACCTTCCAACGTGCCAACGACCTTTTCGTGGATGTCACCCAGCAGGCGGGCATCACCTTCGTCCACTACAACGGCAAAAAGGACCTTTCTACCGCCCTCGAAGAAGCCGGCCCTGGCTGCGCTTTCTGCGACTACGACCAAGATGGCTGGCTGGACATCTACCTCGTCAACGGGCGCGACCTCTACGGGCGCGGCATCAAGTCGCGCAACGCTTTGTATCGCAACAACCGCGACGGGACGTTTACCGATGTAACGGAGCAAGCGGGCGTGCCCGGCACGGGCTACGGCATGGGCTGCGTGTGGGGCGATTACGATAACGACGGCGACCCTGACCTCTACGTGACGCAGTGGGGCAAGAACGTTCTCTATCGCAACAACGGCGATGGCACGTTTACCGATGTCACCGACAAAGCAGGCGTGGGAGCGATGGAGTTTGGCGAGCCGTTCCACTCGGCGGCGGCGTTCGGCGACTATGACAAAGATGGTTGGCTCGACCTCTACGTGGGCTGTTATTTGAAGTTCCGCCTCAACGGATTGCGTTACTGCATGTTGGAAGGGCGCATTAAAACCAGTTGCCCGCCCCAGTCCTACGACGGCACGCCGAGCATCCTCTATCGCAACAACGGCGACGGTACGTTCACCAATGTGACCAAGCAGGCGGGCGTCTACAAGCCGAACGGCAAATGCCTCGCCGCTATATTCTCCGACTACGACGACGACGGTGACCCCGACCTGTTCGTTGCCAATGACGGCATCGAAGCCTACCTCTTCCGCAATCGCGGGAACGGCACGTTCCGTGACGAAGCCGCCGCCGTGGGCATCGCCTTCGCTGCCGAGGGGGCGAGCATGGCAGCCATGGGGACGGACTTGGGCGACTACGACAACGATGGACGACTGGATCTGTTCATCGCCGACTTCCAGAACGCGCCCAATCATCTCTGGCGCAACGAAGGAAATGGGCTGTTTTTAGAAGTCACGGTGTCATCGGGCATCGGCGAGCCGAGTTACAACTATCTGGGCTTCGGGGCGGGGTTCATAGACTACGACAACGACGGCTGGCTGGATATTTTCGTCGCCAACGGACACGTGTATCCGGGCGTGGACGCGTTGGGGACGGGTGAGACCTACAAGCAAATTAACCAACTGTTCCGCAACCGACGCAATGGCACGTTCGCTGAAGTCACGAAGCAAGCGGGGAGCGGGTTCCTCGTAAAGGCAGCCAGTCGCGGGGCAGCGTTCGGCGACTACGACAATGACGGAGATGTAGATATTCTGGTGGCAAACAACGACGACCTGCCCACCCTGCTACGCAACGAAATCGGCAACCGTCAACACTTCCTCAACCTGCAACTCCGCAACGCGCACGGCAGCGATGCCATCGGCGCGAAGGTGCGGGTGATCGCCGGCAATCTGCGTCAGGTGCGCGAGGTGCGCACGGGCGGAAGTTTCTTCTCGCACAGCGACACACGGTTGCACTTCGGTTTAGGTGCCCATGCTCGCGTGGACAAAATCGAGGTCACCTGGGCGAACGGGCACACCCAAACCTTCTCTGCTCTTCCCGCTAACCGCTTCTACTGCCTCGTCGAGGGACAGAGTATAAGACGAGCGGAAAATCCTCTTTCGCCCCCGCCTCAAGTCATCTTAAAAAAAAGTTAATTTCTTGTTGACAAGTCGAAAACGCTATGCTACAATATAAGCACAAAACAGGCAGGCAGCGGAAGGAGGTGAACTATGGGAAAGAAGCAAGTCTCAGGCACTCAAGTCGCTATTGCGATTGCGGTTGTTCTTGTTATCGTGGGCGGATTAGGCTTCTACTTCTTCAAACCTAAAAGTAGCGGCACAAGCCCCTATTCTGGCCAATACGACCCAGGTAGCAGAGGCGGTCCCCCGCCGGGAGTCGTTGGTGGTTCTGGAGGCGGCAGACCAATGGGTCCGCCACGGGGTATGAGAGGACCAGGCGGAATGGGCGGCTCGGCGGGAGGAGGTGGTGGAATGCGTTAGGTTAGGTGATGTCCCAGAGGTTGTACTCGTTCTGTCTTGCGAGGTGTCAGTGAAAATCTGTTGAGGAAAGAGAGGGAGATTGATGAAGCGTTTGCTGGAAAAGGGCTTTACGCTCATTGAGTTGCTTGTAGTCATTGCCATCATTGCTATCTTAGCGGCGATTCTCATGCCCGTCTTTGCGCAGGCGCGGGAGAAAGCCCGCACCGCGACGTGCCAGAGCAACCTCAAGCAGTTGGGGCTGGCGATGAGCATGTATCGCACCGACTACGACGGAAAGTTTCCGTTCGGCGGTTGGAACTCTCCCCAGCGGAGGGTGACGATGGACTGGCAGAACTCCATCGCCCCCTACGTGAAGAACAAGGGTGTCTACCGCTGCCCCAGCAGCACGGAGTTCGATGAGAACGATGCCGGCGGACCGACGGCGTGGCACTGGAATAAAAACCCTATCAGTTACATGTATAACAACTTCCTTGCGGAAGGTGGAAACACGATGAGCGAGTCGGGCGTGCCGAGACCGGCGGACGTGTTCATCCTGGTAGATGGACATCAAGACTGGGGACACGACCCGGACTGCATTGACTGGATGGGGCGGCGTGGCACAGTCGGTTGGTGCTACGAGGATACCACGTGGGGCAAACAAGGCTGCCTTGTGACGGGTTATCTGGGTTGGAACAACCCGCCTAACACGTGGGGTCTGCCGCGCCATCAAGACGGCGGGAACGTCTGCTACATTGACGGGCACGTCAAGTATCTCCCTGCCATCCGCACCACGCGGGCGCTGGAAGGCAAGTTGCCGTGGCGCAAGCATGGTGACCCGTGGGGACGTTGGGCGGATGCCCCTTCCATGAGCACGCCGGGCGTGCCGAGTTGGGCGCAGTGGGATTGGCAGGGTGAGTAGGGATTCCTCGGGTTTTACACCCCTTCATCATCAAGGGACGTGATGACACGGGATGCTGTCTGTCGAGGCAGCATCCCGTGTTTTGTCACAGTCCGATGCGAAGAGTTCATACAGTTCGTCTCCTCGCCATCATCCTCATCGGCGGCGTGTTGATTGGTGGCGCGCTGGGGCTGCGCAACAGCCGCTGGGCGCAGGAGCGGCGGTTGAAGAAAACCGACCTGCCCACGCTCATCGCGCTCGCCAGCGAGCAGCCGCGCCGCCCGTTAGTGCATTTTTATCTGGGGACGGCGCTGTTCAACGCGCAGCGCTTTGAGGAAGCCGCTGAGTCGTTCAACCGCTGCCTCCAACTCGACCCCCGTTTCGCGCGCGCCTACGTCGGCTTAGGCATGTGCGCGATGAAGAGAAATCGCCCCGACATCGCCCTGAACGCTTTCCAGCAAGCCATCAAGGAGGATCCCCGCTCTGCCGAAGCCCGCTTTATGTTGGGAACGTTATACATAGATTTCCTCCAATCCAACAGTCTGGCGCTGCCGGAGCTGTTGAAAGCGACGGAGTTAGACCCGAAAAACGACGGGGCATGGTATCGTCTGGCAGAATGTCGCTCCGCGTTGAGCCAGCCGAACGAAGCCATTGAGGCGGCAAAGAGGGCTTTACAACTCAAACCGAACCAACCTGAATATCATCGCCTGTTGGGACAGTTGTATGCCTTCAAAGGGGACTTCAAAACGGCTGAACCGTATCTGAAGCGCGCTCTGCAGTTGAACCCATCCGACCCAGAGGCGCACTACTCGATGGCGAAACTCTATCTGTCGCGCTCGCCGCGCCCGCAGGACTTGGAGAGAGCGGCGCGGGAGGCGCAGCAAGCGGTCGCTTTAGCCCCCGAGATGCCGCCCATTCACGTCATTTTAGCCGAGGTCGCGGTGCGGCAGGGCAAAATGGATGAAGCCGTGCAGCACCTGCAACGGGCGTTGTCACTCGACCCGGAAAACGATGCCGCCACGTTCAAATTAGCCGAGGTATATCGGCGCACGGGGAAAATGGAGCAGGCGCGGCAACTTGTAGAAGAGTTCCAGCGGCGCAGCAACCTCAAACGCGACATCAAAAACCTGATTGACCGCATCAAGCACCGCCCCGAAGACGCCAGTTTGCGCCTGCGTGTCGCCCGCCTCCTGCGCGAGCAAGGTGACCTCTTCCGCGCCGCCAATCAGTATCAGGTCTGTCTGAGCCTGCAGCCCAACAACGAAGCTGCGAAGAAGGAACTCGAAGCGCTGATGAAGCAGGTGCGGGCGCAGCAGAAGGATAAACCGTCTTCTCAAGACAAGGTTGCCCCCGATTAACGTTGGGGTTAAGAGCCTCTCCGCAAACTCTCCCCTCTTACCAAGGAGAGGTCGAGGAAGGTCCAGAACAAGCCAACAACCTCCGGTGGTCCTCTTAGTATAGGCTCTTAGAGACAGGCAGTGAGCCCGCACCACGCCGCAGTCGCAGGGGAGGCTTCAAGGCAACCTTGCCCCTCGCACTTCGTCTATCCTTCATAGCATACGCGAGTTTTCTGAGAGGGACGAGGCTGATGCTATCGCCAAAGAGAATGAACAAAGAACGCAGCAGGCGAGTTTGGCTGAAAGCGGGCGTCGTGGTCGTGGTGCTGTTCAGCACATTGATCGCCTATCGGCAGTGGCGACAGCGACAGCAGCATCGCCTCAGCGAAGCGCACTTTCAAGCGGGGCGCAAGGCTTACGTACAGAAGAACTTTGATAAGGCTATCAAAGAGTTGAGCGCTGCTGTCCGAGCCGACCCTTCCTCCGCCCATGCCTGGTTTTGGTTGGGGCGCAGTCATACGCAGAGGCGCAACCTCCACCAAGCCATGCACGCGCTCCGCCGCGCACGTGACCTTGCCCCGCGCGACATCAACGCCCTGCTGGGGATCGGGCAAGTGTGGATGAGTCTGGGCAAGTTTGACGAAGCCGAGAAAGCGTTTCGGGACGCGCTCGCCATAGACCCGAACGACCCAACAGCGAACCGCCTATTGGGACAGGTCATCGTGCTGCACGCCGCCGCGCCGGAGCGCGTGGAGGAAGCCAAGCAATATCTCACCTGCGCCCTGCAGTTCCGCCCCGGCTACTCCACCGCGCACTACTGGCTGGGGCGGGCGTATCTGCGCAGCCAGCAACCGCTGGAAGCCCTGAACCAGTTCCAGGCGGCTGTGAGGTATAACCCTTTCAACGTCGGAGCGCGTTATCATCTGGGGATTACCTATGTCAAGTTGGGCATGAAGAAAGAGGGCGAGCGCGAACTGGCGGAGTTCCGACGGCTGAACCACATGCTGGCGCGGCTGAAGAAGTATTACGACCTCTCCTTTGCTCAACCCAAGGCACAGTGGCATTTTGAGATGGCAAAGATTCTGGCGGAGAATCGCTTTTACGAGAGCGCAATTGAACAGTATCAGATGGGCTTGAAACTCGACCCGCGCAACCGCGCGGCGCGGCGGGCGATAGCGCAGTTGGAGCAATACGTCATCGAGGGCACGTCGGGAGGAACTGTCCAATTCAGTGAGGGAGACGATGCGTTGGAATAGATGCCTGATGGGACTCGCCCTTATGCTTCTCCTCCCCAGCTGCCGCCCCGCCAACCGCGCGGCACCGTCGTCGCCTGGGCGGACGCCTCTGTCACACGGTTCGTCAGTGGCAAATGCCG
>JANWYM010000001.1 GCA_025055355.1 Abditibacteriales bacterium | reverse complement strand
GTCCTGCTCCGTGCGGCGCACGAGGTCCTCGAGCGTCTCGATGCCCTCGCGCTTGAGACAGTTGTAAGTGCGCACCGAAAAGTCGAGGTCGTCAATGCGGTAGTCCAACACGCGGTCCCGCTCGCGCACCTCGACCTCCTCCATCCTCCGCTCCTGCTCCTCGCGCTCGGCGAAGTCGAAGAACAGTTGCAGGTAGGTGTCTAAAATCTTCGCCGCTTGGCTGATGGCATCGGCGGGGGCGATGGTGCCGTTCGTCCACACCTCTAACACGAGGCGGTCGTAGTCGGTTTTCTGCCCCACGCGGGTCGGCTCCACATAGTAGTTCACGCGGCGCACGGGCGTGAACACCGCGTCAATGGGGATGGTGCCGATGGGCTTGTGCGTTTTGTCCTGACTTTTCGCCGGTTGATACCCCTTGCCCGATTCGATATACAGGGTCATGTTGAGCGTCGCTTGGCGGGAGGTCAACGTCGCGATGCGCTGCTCCTTGTTGACCACCTCCAGCATCGGCGGCAAAATGATGTCCGCGCCGGTGACTTCGCCCTCACCTCTGGCTTCAATGCGCCCGGTGCGCGCGCCGTCCAGCGTGCCGTTGATGGAACGAATCGCCAACTCCTTCAGATTGAGAATGATCTCCGTCGTATCCTCAATCACGCCCGGTATGGTAGAGAACTCGTGCAATACACCGTCAATTTGGATAGACGTAATCGCCGTCCCTTCGATAGACGACAGCAGGACGCGCCGCAGCGCGTTGCCGAGGGTATGCCCATAACCCTTCTCCAGCGGCTCGACGGAAAACTTGGCGTAGCGGTCGAGTTGCTGCAACTGACGGATGCGCGGTTTGAGAATAGTGAGCATCAGTCGGTCACGCCTCCTGTAAGTAGCACGGGACGGAGGCTCTGGGCTAATGGAGAATAGTCCACAGCGCATCGCAACGGTGACGTCCTTTTTCGATTCTCCATTTTCCCTTTTCCTGCCTCGCGTCCCTTGTGGGTCCTATCGTGAATAATACTCGACGATGAGTTGCTCATTGACCTCTGTATCAATTTGATCGCGGGTGGGCAAAGCCACGACGGACGCGCTGAGTTGATCGGGAGACTTTTGTAACCAGTCAATGCGGCTGCGGTTGCGCCCGCCGCGTTCGAGGTTCTCGGCGATGACGCCCTTGGTGCGACTGGACTCCTTGAGCGAGACGGTGTCGCCCACCCGCACCTCAAAGGACGGGATGTTGACCACGCGCCCGTTGACCATCACGTGCCCGTGACGCACAATCTGCCGCGCCTGATTGCGGGAGGCGCCCCACCCCAGACGGAACACGACGTTGTCCAGGCGGCGCTCCAGCAGTTGCAGCAGGTTCTCGCCCGTCACGCCGGGCATCCGCGCCGCCTTGGCGAAGTAGTTCTTAAACTGCTTCTCGAGGATGCCGTAAATCCGGCGCGCCTTTTGCTTTTCGCGCAGCCGCACGCCGTAGTCCATCAACTTCTTGCGCGGCTTGTTGCCGTGCATCCCCGGAGGGTTCTTGCGCCTCTCCAGCACGCACTTGGATATACACTTTTCGCCCTTGAGGAAAAGCTTCATCCCCTCGCGGCGACACAACCGACACTTTGCGTCAATATAACGAGCCAAATGAAATCGTCCCTCTCGCAGTGACCGCAGAACCACTGACCGCCGGACCACCCGACCTGCAAGGTCAGGGGTCAGGGGTCAGGGGTCAGGGGTCATCTTACACCCTGCGCCGCTTGCGCGGGCGGCAGCCGTTGTGTGGAAGCGGGGTTTTGTCCTTGATCGTCCCAATTTCCAGCCCGCTGGCTTGCAGCGCGCGCAGCGCCGTCTCCCGACCCGGGCCAGGTCCCTTGACAAACACATCCACGCGGCGCATGCCCATGTCGTAGACTTTGCGCGCGATCTTCTGCGCCGCAATTTGCGCCGCAAAGGGCGTGCCTTTCTTCGTGCCCTTAAATCCTTCCGTCCCCGCGCTCGCCCACCCGACGACGTTGCCCTCCGCATCGGTGATGGTGACGATGGTGTTGTTGAACGTGGACTGAATAAACGCCATCCCCTTCGCGGAGACGCGCTTCTGCCCCCGCCGCCCGCCCGGAACGGGGCGCGGCGGTGGGGGCTGGGGGGTCTCTCTATGTCCCTCAGTTGCCATACAAATTCTCAGGCGTGAGGCGTAATGCGTAATACGGGATACGTATGGCGCCTTACGCATTACGCCCCACGTTTCACGCTTTACGCCCTACTTTTTCCGCTTCACGCCGACGGTCTTGCGCGGACCCTTGCGCGTGCGGGCGTTGGTTTTTGTCCGCTGACCGCGCACGGGCAACCCACGGCGGTGGCGCAAGCCGCGATAAGAGCCGATCTCAATCAACCGCTTGATGTTGCTGGTCACCTCGCGGCGCAAGTCGCCCTCCACGCGGTAGTTGCGTTCGATTTCCTCCCGCAGTCGCGCAATCTCCTGTTCCGTCAAGTCCTTCATGCGCGTGTCAGGGTTGATCCCTACCGAGGCTAAGATGCGCTGACTCGTCGTCAAGCCGATCCCGTAAATATAGGTCAGCGCTATTTCAACCCGTTTATCGCGCGGCAGGTCCACACCGGCTATACGTGCCATACTCTCGTCATGGTGAATGGTCAATGGTCAACGTCCCCTGGACCATTGACCATAGCCTTCTACCCTTGCCGTTGCTTATGTTTTTTGGTCTCACAGATGACGTAAACCTTCCCCTTGCGCCGGATGATCTTGCAGGTGTCACAGCGCTTGCGAATGGACGCGCGCACCTTCATCGGTGGTGGCTCCTCTCTCTGTTATTTGTAGCGGTATAGAATGCGCCCGCGTGTGAGGTCGTAGGGAGACAGTTCAAGGCGCACCCGGTCCCCTGGCAAGATGCGGATGAAGTTCAGACGGATCTTGCCGGAGACGTGGGCAAGCACCTCGTGCCCGCCCTCAATTTCCACCCGAAATGTCGCGTTGGGCAGCGTCTCCTTGACGACTCCTTCGACCTCGACCCCTTTTTCCTTCGGCATAACTCTGCACTCCCCGGACTATGCGCCCTGTGTGTCGTCTTGGGCTACGACGACCTCACGAGTGGCGTGCTGAATCCGGTCAATGTCCCCCGACCCATCAATGCGATGCAACAGCCCGCGCTCTCGGTAAAAATGAATCAGCGGCTCTGTCGCCTGATGATAAATCTGCAGCCGCGTCCGCACCGTTGCCGGCGTGTCGTCCGCGCGCTGGATAAGCGCATCCCCGCAGCGGTCACACGTCCCCGCGCAGCGCGGCGGGTGCGTGTGTAAGTGGTAAACGTGACCGCAATGACGGCACACCCGTCGTCCGCTGAAGCGCTCGACGAGAACGGCTTCTGGCACTTCCAACTCCAGAACGGCTTCGATCGCTCTCCCCTGCGGACCCAGTAGCTCTTCCAACGCTTGCGCTTGCGCGAGCGTGCGCGGAAAGCCGTCTAAAATGAACCCCTGCTCACAATCGGGCTGGGCAAGGCGACGCTTCAGGATCTCCATGACCAGGGGGTCAGGCACCAAGGCACCCTGCTCCATGAACTCTCGCGCTTGTCGTCCCAAAGGTGTGTCCGCGGCGACCTCCGCCCGCAGCAAGTCGCCTGTGGCAATGACCGGCACGCCCAAGAACTCGGCAAGCATCTGGGCTTGCGTGCCTTTGCCCGCCCCCGGCGGACCCAAAAAAACGATGCGCCTGCGCATGGAAGGGGTGTCCGGGTATTCGGTTGTTCGGGGGTTCGGGTGACGGCTTACCCACCCGAACCCCCGAATACGTTTCTATGCCGCTTTGCGTCCCCCGCCGATGTGGAACCCCTCATACTGCCGCAACTTCAACTGTTGTTCCAACTGGTTCATCGTTTCCAACGCCACGCCGACCACAATGAGCACCGACGTTCCCCCGATCAGACTGAAGCGCACTGCGCTAAAGCCCGCCCAGCCGGGCACGTAATACTGCGACAGAGCCACCAGGGCTAAAAACAGCCCCCCGGCGAAGGTGATGCGCGTCAGCACGCGGTCAATATACTGCGCGGTCGGCAGCCCCGGCGCAAACCCCTGAATCTGTCCGCCCGACTTTTTGAGGTTGTCCGCTAATTCGCGCACGTCCATCACAACCGCCGTGTAAAAGTAAGTAAACGCCATGACCAGGGCGGCGTAGAGCAGTGCCGCAATGTGGCTCTGCCCGGGCGTGAAGAAGTTGACAACCTTAGCAGCCATCAACGTCAGGTCCATGCCCAACATCTCGCGCCCCTGCATCACGGGTTGGACGAACTGCAGGATTTGCGCGGGCAGCATCACCACGGTCACCGCGAAGATGATGGGCATGACGCCCGCCTGCGCCATCCGCAGCGGCAGGTGCGTGCGCACGCCACGGATCACCCGCCGCCCTGCCACCCGGTCGGCGTAGCGCACAGGAATGCGCCGCTCCCCCTGCGTCACCGTGACGATGGCGACGACCGTGCCGATGGCAAAGGCGAAGAGGACAAAGACGTTGAACCACGCCACACTCCCTTGTCGCGCTAACTCTACAATCTGCCACAACTCGCTGGGCAGCCGCGCCACGATGCCCGCAAAGATGATGAAGGAAATGCCGTTGCCGATGCCCTTTTCCGTGATCTGCTCGCCCAACCACATCAGAAAAGCCGTCCCTGCCATCAGCGTCAAGACCGCTTTCAAAATGTGAAAGAACGACAGGGTGGGGATCAGCCCCTGCGTCTTAAAGGCGTAGATGACCATGAACCCCTGAACGAGGGTCAGCCCCATCGTCAGCCAGCGTGTGTATTGGGATATCTTGCGCCGCCCGAACTCCCCCTCTTTCTGCAACCGCTGAATGGAGGGCAGCGCAATCGCCAACACCTGAAACACAATGGAGGCGCTGATGTAGGGCATGATGCCCAACGCAAAGATGGAGAACCGCTTGAGCGAGCCGCCGCCGAAGATGTCAATCATGTCAAAGATGCCACCCTCCAACGACTGCGCTGCTTTGCTCAGTTCACGGTCAATCGGAATCCAGATCCCAAACACATACACCGCCAACATGCCCATCACGAAGAGGATGCGGTTGCGCAAGTCGGGCAACTTCAGGGCGGCTTGGAGCGATTTGAACATCTCCATCTAAATCACCTCAGCGGTGCCCCCTGCTGCCTCAATTTTTTGGAGGGCGGAGGCGCTAAAGTGGTGCGCGCGCACCGTCAGCGGCTTGGTCAGTTCCCCCTTGCCCAGCACCCGCACCCCGTCGCGCACCTGCTTAATCACTCCCCGTTCTTTCAACAACTCTGGGGTAACCATCGTATGAGCCTCTAACTTCTCCAACTGTTCCACATTGACGATCGCGTAGGTCTTCTTGAACATCCTGACCGGCATGGCTTTGCGAGCCAACCCGCGTTGCTTGGGCAGGCGGCGGTGCAGCGGTGTCTGCCCCCCCTCAAAGCCGGGCGCGATGCCGTCACGCGCTCTTTGCCCCTTCTGTCCGCGCGTGCTGGTTTTACCGTGCCCCGAACCGATGCCGCGTCCGACGCGCTTCTTTTTCCGACGCGCCCCAACGGCAGGACGCAAGTTGTCTATGCGCAGCATAAGGACGGAAGAGTTAAGGGGTAGCACGGTAGCACATTAACGCTCCAAGGTGCCAACGTGCTAACCCTCAACTCTCAACCCTCGACTCCTCAACCACTTCCACGTCAATCAGATGCTTCACCTTCCTCACCATCCCTAAGATAGTCGGATGGCTCGAGTGTATCACCGTCTGGTTCAGCCGCTTCAACCCCAGCGCTCTCACCGTTGCCTTCTGGTCTTGCGGCGACCCTATGGGACTGCGGACGAGTTTGACTTTCAACTGTGGCAAGGTTTGACTCATACTCCAAAATCCCTTCCTTAATCTTCGGGTGGATCGGCAGGTCATCAAGAGAACGCCCCCGCAATTTCGCCACGTGGGTGGCGCGGCGCACCTGGCGCAGTCCTACCATCGTGGCGTAGACGACGTTGATCGGATTGGTTGAGCCGAGGCACTTCGTCAGCACGTCGCGCACCCCTGCGGCTTCCAGCACCGCGCGCACCGCCGTTCCCGCAATAACGCCCGTACCGGGAGCGGCGGGTTTGAGCAGGACGCGCGAGGCTCCCAGCCGTCCCATGACGGGATGGGGCAGGGTGCCACCCGCCAGCGGGACATGAATGAGGTTGCGCCGCGCTGTCTGTTCCGCCTTGCGGATGGCATCTGGCACCCCCGCGGCTTTGCCCAGCCCCACGCCGACATGCCCCTTACCGTCGCCCACGACCACCAGCGCGCTGAAGCGACGCTTGCGCCCGCCCTTGACGGTCTTCGACACCGGCTTGAGTTGCACGAGTTTGCCGGCTTGCAGCTGTAAATCTTCAGGATTGATGCGTGGCATAAACCCCCTTCTAAAACTCCAGCCCCCCCGCGCGCGCGGCTTCAGCCAGCGCCTTGACGCGCCCGTGATACAGGTTGCCGTTACGGTCGAAGCAGACCTTCGTGATGCCTTTTGCCCGCGCCCGCTCAGCGATGAGTTTGCCCACGAGCGCCGCCGCCGGGATGCTGCCCGTGCTGCTACCCTCCAATTGCGATTTGACGATCTCTTCCATGCTCGACGCCGCCGCCAGCGTATGCCCCCCTGTATCGTCAATCACCTGCGCGTGCATGTGTTTCAAACTCCGATATACACACAGGCGCGGACGCTCCGGCGTCCCTTTGATTTTGCGTCGTAGACGAAGATGCCGCCGCACGCGGCGGTCACGTCTGGTTTTGACCTTCATATGCTGTTCACCGTTCCCTACAGCCCCAATAAGTTTACCGTAGGCGCTGTGAAGATGCAAGAATGAACTTCACGAAGTCACAATCGGTTTGTCAGCCTTGTCACTTTTGATTGTGACCTTCTGAGCTCACTTCCGCTCTCCCGACTTGGCTGTCTTGCCGGGTTTGAGGTGAATCACCTCCGTCGTGTAGCGGATGCCCTTGCCCTTGTAAGGGTCCGCTGGGCGCGCGCGGCGCACCTCGGCGCACCAGTCACCTAACCGCTGCTTGTCCGCGCCGCGCACGGTCAGACGCGCCGAGAGGAACTTGTTCTCCTGCGTCGGCGTGAACGTCTGCACCTCGACGGAGAGTCCAGGTGGAATCTCCAACTCCACGGGATGCGAGTAACCCACCTGCATGACAAGTTTATTCCCGCGCACTTCTGCGCGGTAGCCGACGCCCCGCACTTCCAGCCCTTTTTGAAACCCCTCGGTCACACCCTTGACCATGTTTGCCACCAGCGCGCGCGTCAGACCGTGCAGCGCCTTGTGCCGCCCGGAATCGGTCGGACGCTCCACGACGAGCGCGCCGTTGTTCTTGCGCACGGTGATGTCGGGATGAATGTCTCGCTCCAGTGTTCCCTTCGGTCCTCGGACCGTGATATGGTGATCTTGAATGTCCACCGTTACTTCCGGTGGCACAGGAATCGGCAACTTGCCCACACGGGACATAACCAACCACTCTCCGTCAGGTTTTAGGTTCTGGGTTCTGGGGACAAAACCTGAAACGCAGCGCCCAGAACCTAAAACCTACCGTTCGGCTCACCAAACCTCACAGAGCACCTCGCCGCCGACGCCCAACCGTCGGGCGCGGCGGTCGGTGACGATGCCGCGCGGCGTGGACAGGATAGCGATGCCCAACCCACCCAGCACGCGGGGAATGTCATCCTTGCCGACGTAAATGCGGCGACCGGGCTTGCTGACCCGCCTCAAGCCGTTGATGACACGCTCGTGGCCTTCCCCATACTTCAGCAGCACGCGCAAGATGCCCTGCTTCTTATCGTCAATCAACTGGTAGCCGCGGATGTAGCCCTCGGACTGGAGAATCTTTGCTATCTCCACCTTGAGTCTCGACGAGGGGATGCGCACCTCGTCATGCCCCGCCGCGTTCGCATTACGAATCCGCGTCAAAAAATCAGCAATCGGGTCGGTCTGCATGGTGTTGGCACGTTGGCACGTTAGCACGTTAGCATGTCAGAACGTGCTGACGTGCCCATCTTCATACGTTCTTACCAACTGGACTTCGTCACCCCGGGCAACACACCGCGATAGGCTAACTCGCGGAAGCAGATCCGGCAGATGCCGAACCGTCGTATGTAGCCGCGCGGACGTCCACACCGCTGGCAGCGGTAGTATTTGCGCACCGCGAATTTGGGTGGTCTTTGCGCTTTGGCTATGAGTGCCTTCTTTGCCACGGTATCCCTCCACTCAGGGGAACACGACGGACAGCGACGGACAACGACAGGGGTTCCTCTCCCCCCTCTGCCGTCGCTTCGCTGCCTGCCGTCCCCTACGATTCCCGCATCGGAAACCCTATCTCCGTCAGCAAGGCGCGGGCTTCCTCGTCCGTCTGCGCGGACGTGACGATGGTGATGTCCATGCCGCGCACCCGCCCGCCGGAGGCAATAATCTTATCGTAGTTAATCTCGGGAAAAATCAATTGCTCGCGCACGCCAATCGTGTAATTCCCCCGCCCGTCGAAGGCGTCGGGGGACAGCCCCTGAAAGTCGCGGATGCGCGGCAGCGCGGCGACGATGAGCCGCAGCAGAAAGTCCCACATGCGGTTGCCCCGCAGCGTCACGGCGCAACCGATCGGGTTGCCCTGCCGCACGCGGAAGTTGGCGATGGACTTCTTCGCTCGGCGGATGGAGGGGCGCTGCCCGGTGATGAGGCTGAGCTCGTTGACCGCTGCGTCTAACCGCTTGGCATCCTCCTTCGCATCGCCCACCCCCATGTTGACCGCGACCTTCACAATGCGCGGCACCTGCATCGCGTTCTTATAGCCGAACCGCTTGATTAACGCCGGGACAACCTGCTCCTGATAACGCTGTTTCAACAAAGGCACCGCCCCGTTAGGCGGAGCGGTGGCTTGCTTTTTCTCTGCCATCCCCTATCACCTTCTAACTCTCGTCTCTCTCCTGTCCGCACTTGCGGCACGCCCGCACGCGCTTGCGGTTTTCGGTCACGCGCATCCGCACCCGCGTCGGTCGGTCACAGCGCGGACAGATCAGCATCACGTTAGAACGATGGATCGGTGCGGGCATCTGAATGCGTCCCTCCTGCTGCATCGCCGAGGCGCGCGCCACCTTCGGACGACGGATATGCTTGGTGCGTATGCGGACGCCCTCCACCACGACCTGCTGCTTCTTCGGCAGCACGCGCAGCACTCGCCCGCGCTTGCCCGGCTGCCCGCCGTGCGGACCCTCGTTGCCGCTGATGACGATGACGGTATCGTTCTGTTTAATGTGTAAGCCTGGCATAACAACCTCAGTGACCAGTGACCAGTAATCAGCCCCCTGGCTACTGGTCACTGGCTACTGGTCACCGGTCACTCAAACAACCTCCGGCGCCAGCGAGATAATCTTCATGTATTGCGCATCGCGCAGTTCGCGAGCCACCGGTCCGAAAACGCGCGTGCCTTTGGGGTTCTTGGCATCATCAATGATGACGGCAGCGTTTTCGTCGAACCGAATATAAGAACCATCTGGGCGAGCAATCCCTTGTTTGGTGCGCACGATCACGGCGCGCACCGTGTCGCCCTTCTTCACCGGCGCGCCGGGAATCGCCGCCTTGACCGCCGCCACAATCTCATCGCCGATGTTGGCAAACTTCGCATTCGAGCCTTTCAGGATGCGAATGCACATCAATTCGCGCGCCCCCGAGTTGTCCGCCACTTTCAACCGCGTCTGCGGAGCCACCATCGCCTACCTACCTCCACAAGTCAAGTATTCACGGATTCGCGTGTTCGGGTATGCGGGTAACGACTGAACACACGAAGACGTTAGTCTTTCTTCTTCGCCTCCTCAATCACTTTCCCCGCGAGGTGCGCGGGGACCTCTTCGTAGTGGGACAGTTCCATCGTAAACGTGCCGCGCCCGCGCGTCAGGGAGCGCAAGGTCGCGGAATAGGTGAGCATCTCAGCGAGCGGCACTTGCGCCTTCACGACCGACCAGCCGCCGATGGTGTCCATGCCCATCGGTCGCCCGCGCCGGCCGTTCAAGTCGCCCAGCACGTCGCCCATGTTTTCCTCTGGCACGGTCACTTCCACGTTGTAAATCGGTTCCAGCAAATACGGAGAGCACTGCGGCACGGCGTTCTCTATCGCCAGCCGCCCCGCCAACTGGAAGGAAATGGCGTTGGAGTCCACCGGGTGCGTCTTGCCGTCGACCAACGTCACCCGCACATCCACCATCGGATACCCGGCGAGGAAGCCCTGTTCCAGCCGCTCGCGCACGCCCTTTTCCACAGACGGAATGAAGGTGCTGGGAATGACGCCGCCCACGATGGCGTCAATGAACTCAAACCCACTCCCGCGCGGCAGGGGCTCCACGTCAATGACCGCCACGCCGAACTGTCCCGCCCCGCCGGTTTGCTTCTTGTGGCGCCCCTCAACGTAAGTCGCTTTTTTGCGGATGGTCTCGCGGTAGGGCACTTTGGGAATGGAGGTGGTGACCTCAACGCCCAGCCGCTTGAGCCGCTCGATAGCCATCTGTAAATGCTGATCGCCCAGTCCCGCTAAGATGGTCTCGCCTGTATCGTTGTTGCGATACCATTGCAGCGAAGGGTCCTCTTCGATGAGCCGCCGCAAGCCGAGGCTGAGTTTGTCCTCGTCGCCGCGCGACTTGGCGTGAATCGCCAGCCACATCGTCGGCGGGGGGAACTGGGGTGCTCGGAAGACGACCGCGTTGGCTTCGTCACACAACGTGTGTCCGGTGTTGGTGTGTTCCAACTTCGCCGTCGTCACGATGTCGCCCACCCTCGCGCTGGCAACGGGCGTGCGCTCCTTGCCCTGCGGGATGAACAACTGGCCGATGCGCTCGCGCTGTCCATCGCTGCTGTTGAACACCGTCGAGTCGGAGCGCAGTTCGCCCGCCAACACGCGGATGAAACTCAAACGCCCCACGTGAATGTCGGCAACCGTTTTGAACACCTGCGCCGCTAACGGTCCCCCCTCGGTGGGGGCAACTGTGATTTCTTCCCCTGAGCGCGCCTTTTTCGCTGGGACGGGTGGGATGTCCAGCGGCGAGGGCAAGAAATCAATGATGGCATCGAGGAGGTTCGCCACACCCGCCGTTCTGTCGGCGGCGCCGCCCAGCACCGGCACGACCTTGCCCGTCCCAATCGCTTGCCGCAGACCCTGCCGCACCTCGTCCGCTGACAGTTCTCCGCTGTCCAGATATTTTTCCAGCAACTCATCGTTGCCTTCCGCCGCCGCTTCGGTCAGCGACTCCCGGGCGGCGTCCACCTCCGCCTGCAGGTCGGCGGGGATGGCGCCTTCTTGTCCTTTGCCTGTCGCCCCCGCCGCCCATGTGTAGGCTTTCCCGCGCAGCACGTCCACAACGCCCTGGAAGTTTGCGCTCAGCCCGATCGGGCGCTGCACAACGGCAGGCGTTACGTTCAACCGCTCGCGCACCTGCTGCACCACTTTGTCGAACTCGGCGCGTTCGGCATCTAATTTGTTGATGAACACGATCGCGGGCAGATGGCGCTCGCGCGCCAGCGCCCAAGCGCGCTCCGTTTGCACCTCGACCCCGTCCACTGCCGATACCACGACGATGACGGCATCCGCAATGTGAACCGGTCCAAACACCGCGCCGAAGAAATCCGGCAAGCCGGGCGTGTCCATGATGGTTATGCGATGGTCACGCCACTCGGCGCAAGCGACGGCGGAGGTCAGGCTGTTCTTGCGGGCAATCTCTTCGGGGTCGGTGTCAAACAGGCTGGTGCCGTCCGCTACCTTCCCCAGACGGTTCGTGCCGCCCGCCGTGAACACCATGGCGTCCGCCAGACTCGTCTTGCCCGCGCCCGTGTGCCCGATGAGGGCGACGTTTCTAAGCGACTTGGACGGGTAGATTTTCATAGTGACCACTGACCCCTGACGACATGACCACTGACCCTGACCGCTGACCTGGCGGGTTGCCGGTCCTGTGGTCAGTAGCCACGTGGTCAGAGATTATTTTACTTTTTCCAGGATCTCTGCCACGCGCCAGCGTTTCTCTTTACTCAGGGGGCGCGTTTCCACGATGCGGACGCGGTCGCCCACGCGGCACTCGTTCTTCTCGTCGTGCGCTTTGAACTTTCTCGTGATGCGAATGACGCGCCCGTAGAGCGGATGGCGGGTGAGTCGCTGCACGGCGACGACGACGGTTTTGTCCATCTTGTCGCTGACAACGATGCCCTCGCGTTCTTTGCGTGCGTGACGTGTTTTGGTCATCGGCAAAACGGCATGGTTGATGGTTGAGGCTCAACGGCTTCCCGGCCTCTTAGAGCCTCTCCGAAGACCGCGTAGCGCCGACATCTTGGCGGCACTTGAGGCAGGCGGGAAACCTGCGTTACTTTCGGAGAGGCTCTCAACCATTAACCATTAGCCTTCATTCCTCTCCCTCAACACCGTATGAATCCGGGCAATGCGCTTGCGCGTGTGACGGATGCGCATGGGGTTTTCCAACTGCCCGCCCGCCTGCGCCAACTGATAGCGCAGGGTGACCAGTTCGCGCCGCGCCGCCGCCAACTCGGCGCGCAACTCTTCCGTGCTGGCGGTGCGCAGACGTTTGCGTTCCTCGTTGAGGGTATGTTTATTCAGCGCCATCGGTCGTTTCCTCCCGTTGGATGAACTTAGTTTTGATGGGCAACTTGTAGGCGGCGCGGCGCATGGCTTCGCGGGCAACCGCCGCATTGACGCCCGCCATTTCAAACAACACGCGCCCGGGCTGGACGACGGCGACCCAGTATTCGGGGGCGCCCTTGCCCCCTCCCATGCGGGTTTCCGCCGGCTTTTTCGACACCGACTTGGCAGGGAAAACCCGAATCCACACCTTCCCCCCGCGCTTGATGTAGGACGTCATCGCCACGCGGGCGGACTCAATCTGCCGCGAGGTCAGCCAGCAGGGCTCTAAGGCTTGCAGGGCATACTCACCGAACGCGATGGTATTGCCGCGCGCCGCCTTGCCCCGTCGCCGCCCGCGATGCATCTTGCGATACTTAACCTTTTGGGGCATCAACATCGCTCTCGCCCTCCTCATCCTCCACCACGCGGGCGCGCGCGGAGGCGCGGGCGCGCGCGGTGTCTTGCACGCCGCCTTCCATGCCAGGGATAATATCACCCCGATAAATCCAACACTTAATCCCGATGTTCCCGTAAGTCGTCTTGGCTTCCGCGAAGCCATAATCAATGTCCGCCCGCAGGGTGTGCAGGGGAATTTTGCCCGCCTTGACCTCCTCGTGGCGGGACATCTCATTACCGCCCAGCCGCCCCGAGGCGATAATCTTCACGCCCTTTGCGCCCCGCTCCATGCTGCGGTTGACCGTCTGGCGCATGGCGCGGCGGAAGGGAATGCGCCGCTCGATCTGCGCCGCGACGTTCTCCGCCACCAACTGCGCGTCCAGGTCGGGGTTCTGCACCTCCTGCACGTTGATGCGCACGTCTTTTTTCGTCAGGTTTTGTAGCGCCTTCTGCAACTCTTCGACCTCGCGCCCCCGCTGACCGATGACGACACCGGGCTTGGCGGTGTGCAGAATGACGTTGACGCGGTTCGCCGCCCGCTCGATCTCCACGCGCGACAGGGCGGGGTCCATCGCGCGTTCCGTTCGCTGGCGGCGGTCCTGCGTGGCGCGAGCCACCTGCGCCTGCGCTTTAGGGCGCTCCTTAACGTGCCAGATGACGTAATCGCGGATGCGCATGTCCTCCAACAGCAAGTCCCGATAACTCGACCAGCGTGAGCGCCCCTGCGCCGTCGGATACCAACGACTCAGCCACGGTTTGTTGATGCCGAGGCGGAGTCCGTAGGGATGCACCTTCTGTCCCATTAAACGCTCCCTTCCCTTTCGTCCACCACGACGGTGATATGACTCGTGCGCTTGAGGATGCGGTCCGCGCGCCCCCGCGCCCGTGGCAGAAAGCGCTTCCACGTCGGACCTTCATCCACATAGATTGCGGTGATATACAGCGATTCGCGGTCGAGTTGTTCGTTGGTCTCCGCGTTCGCCGCCGCCGACTTGATGACCTTCGCCAGCACCCCGCTCGCCCGCTGCGGGCTGACGGCGAGGATGCGCTGCGCCTCATCCACCGATTTACCCCGCACCAGATTGGCGACGCGCCGCACCTTGAAGGGCGACATCCGCACATGGCGTAGAACTGCTCTTGCCATCCTCAACACCTCCCATCCACTGCTCCATCGGTCAACGCGTCAACACGTTCAACCCATTGATTACGTCAGCGCCGTGGACCGCTCCGTATGCGCCCCATGCCGACGGAACATGCGCGTCGGCGCGAACTCACCTAACTTGTGTCCGACCATCGCCTCGGTGATGTAAATTGGCACATGCTTCCTCCCATCGTAAACGGCGATGGTATGCCCAATCATCTCCGGGAAGATGGTCGAACGGCGCGACCAGGTGCGCACGATGCGCTTCTCGTTGCGCTCGTTCATCTCGTTAATCTTGGCCAGCAGTTTCGGGTCCGCGTAAGGACCTTTTTTGATCGAGCGAGCCATGACAACCCTCAGTGACCAGTGACCAGTAATGATTAACCAGTCATCAGTAATCAGCCCACTGGTCACTGGTCACTGGTCACTTTCTCCTCTTCACAATCAACCGATCCGACTTTTTCTTTTTTTTGCGCGTCTTGTAGCCGATAGCGGGAACGCCGGTGGCGCTGGTGGGACCGGTTTTCCTCCGTCCCACGGGGTTGCGTCCCTCGCCGCCCCCGTGCGGGTGGGAGTCTGGGGGCATGGCTTTGCCGCGCACGGTCGGGCGGATGCCCATGTGCCGCTTGCGCCCCGCGTTGCCGATGACGATGTTTTCGTGCTCGGTGTTACCCACCTGCCCGATGGTCGCGCGGCAACTGAGGAGCACGAGCCGCACCTCGCCGGAGGGCAACTTGATATGCGCGTAGTTGCCCTCTTTTGCCACCAGTTGCGCCGAACTACCCGCAGAGCGCACCAACTGTCCCCCCTTGCCCGGGGTGAGTTCGATGTTGTGAATCGTCGTCCCGACGGGGATGCGCTCCAGCGGCAGGGCGTTGCCCGGCTTGATGTCGACGTCGGCGCCGGACTCCACCGTGTCCCCCACGCTCAACCCCAGGGGCGCGATGATGTAACGCTTCTCACCATCCTCATACTGCAGCAGCGCGATCCGCGCCGAACGGTTCGGGTCATACTCCAGCGCGATGACCTTCGCCGGCACGCCATCTTTGCGCCGCTTGAAGTCAATGAGGCGATACAGACGCTTGTGTCCGCCCCCTCGGTGCCGCGTCGTGATCCGTCCCTGATTGTTGCGCCCGGCGTGTTTCTTCAGCGGCTCGGTCAAAGATTTCTCTGGGCGCTTCTTCGTCAGTTCCTCAAACGTATAGCCCGTCATGTGTCGCCGCGCGGGCGAGGTGGGCTTGAAAGTCTTAATCGGCATGGCTGCTTGGTTAGCAAGTCACAATTGGTTGACCAGCCCTCCAGCCAGTTGCGACCTGCTCGTCGTTCACACACCGTTCAGTATTGACCATGAACCATTGACGCTTCGCCTCGCCATCACAGTCCCTCGAAGATGGGGATGCGCTGTCCGGGTGCGACGGTGACGATAGCTTTCTTCCAGTCCGCTGTGCGCCCCTCACGGAAGCGACGGTAGCGCATCGCTTTGGTTTTCCCCTTTACGTTGATGACGTTGACCTTCAGCACCTTGACGTTGAACGCCTGCTGAATTGCGTCCCGAATCTCGATCTTGTTGGCGTCGGGAAACACGCGAAAGGTATACTTGTTTTGCTTCGCCAGCGCCATCGTCTTCTCGGTGATGAGCGGGCGGTCAATAATTTTGTCAATGCTCTTCATGCCGCCCCCTTCCTTTCGATCGCTTGCAGCACCTCGCGCGTCGTCAACACGCGGTCGGCGTGCAGCAGGTCTACGACGTCCGTGAACTTAAGGTCCTGCACTCTCACGCGGGGCAGATTGGCGGCGGATTTCACGAGAAACTCGTTGGGCGATAACGTGAGAATCAACACCTTCTGGTCTATCGCGTCAAAGGTGCGGAGGATCTCCACCACCCGTTTGGTGTCGTATTCGGTTAGGTTCAAACCGTCCACGACGGACACAGCGTCGGCGGACAGTTTGGAGGCAAACGCCGCCAGCCACGCCGCCTGCCGCATCTGGCGGGGTGTGCGCTGGTGGAGTCCTGCGGCTGCGGTCCATGCACCGTGCCGCCCCCGACCCACTGGGGTTCCCGCCGCGACCCGTGCCGTGCGCGCCCCAAGCCCTTCTGGCGGAAGGGTTTCCGCCCCCCGCCGCGCACCTCGCCGCGCCCTTTGGTCTTGCGCGTGCCCTGTCGCCGCCCCGCCTGGTTGGCGACGACGACCTGATGCACCAGCGGCACATTGACCGGCGCGCCCGCCACCGCGTCACTCACGTGAACCGTGCCGACGACCTCGTGGCTCAAGTTATAAACGTTCAGTTCTGGCATGATAAAACCCGAAGTTGAGGGTTAAGAGGTGCAAGGTTAAAAGTCGCTCCTGTCACCATCCACCCTTAACCCTCCCTCTATAAGGTCAATCCCGCTCAATCCGCAGCAGTCCGCCCCGCGCCCCAGGCACCGCGCCGCGCACAAGCAGCAGGTTGCGCTCGGCATCCACCTCCACCACCTGCAGGTTGCGCACGGTGACCTTTTCATTGCCCATGTGGCCGGGCATCCGCTTGCCCTTGATGACGCGCGCCGGGTTGGTGTCACCGATAGACGCCGGTTTGCGGTGAATTTTTGAGCCGTGCGACGCAGGTTGGCCGTGAAAGTGGTGACGCCGAATGACGCCCGCGAACCCGCGCCCTTTGGAGGTGCCTTGCACCTTGACCCTGTCCCCCACTTTGAACAGGTCGGCGACTTTGATCTCCATCCTCACCGCCACGTCCTTCTCACCGGTCAAAGCAAACTCTTGGAGGACCCGCTTAGGCGGGATACCGATTTTTTCAAAGCGCACCCGCGTCGGGCGGTTGGGCTGACCCTTGGCCCGATGCCCGGCGCGCCCGCGCGGCACGTTACCGCCTTCCCGACGGCGCGGAGTCGGGTAGTCCTCAAACCCTAACTGCACGGCGCGGTAGCCGTCTCTCTCGATCGTCCGCAGTTGCGTCACCGTGCATGGACCAGCCGCAATCACCGTCACGGGAATCGCCTGCCCCTCCTCGCTGAACACGGTGGTCATCCCAACTTTTCGCCCTAAAAGTCCACTGACTGGCATGACAAGTCACACGGTTAAGGACTAAGGGTGGAGAGTTGCCCCGTTGGCGGGTTGACCGGTTGAGCGTGCCAACCTGCCCCCGGGGCCACGTGCTAACCCTTAAGCCTTAACTACAGTTTGATTTCGATGTCCACGCCGCTGGGCAGGTCAAGGCGCATGAGTTCATTGACCGTCTGCGGGGTGGGGTCAAGGATGTCAATCAGCCGTTTGTGGGTGCGGATTTCAAAATGCTCCATGGACTCTTTGTCCACGAACGGCGAACGAATAACGCAGTAAACGTTGCGCTCCGTCGGCAGCGGCACGGGACCGGCGACCTTTGCCTCAGTGCGCTTCGCCGTGTCCACGATCTGCTCAGCGGATTGGTCGAGTAACTTGTGGTCAAATGCTCTCAAACGGATGCGAATCTTTTCACCTGCCATAAGTGTCTCCCCTCCACGACTCAATTACTCAATCACCTTGGTGACCACCCCCGCGCCCACCGTCCGTCCTCCCTCCCGAATCGCAAACCGCAAACCCTCCTCCATCGCAATCGGCGAAATCAACCCAATGCTCATCGTCACGTTGTCCCCCGGCATCACCATCTCCACCCCCGCCGGCAACGTCAACGCACCCGTCACGTCCGTCGTCCGAAAGTAAAACTGCGGCCGATAACCGTTGAAAAACGGCGTGTGCCGTCCCCCCTCCTCCTTGCTTAACACATACACCTCCGCCTCAAACCGCGTGTGCGGCGTGATGCTCCCCGGCTTCGCCACCACTTGCCCCCGCTCCACATCCTCCCGCCCCACCCCACGCAGCAATAAACCCACGTTGTCCCCCGCCTCACACTCGTCCATGCTCTTGTGGAACATCTCGATCCCCGTGCACACCGTCTTCCGCGTCTCCCGCAGCCCCACCACCTCCACCTCTTCCCCCAACCGCAACTTCCCCCGCTCCACGCGCCCCGTCACCACCGTCCCACGCCCCTGAATCGAAAACACGTCCTCGATGCTCAGCAGAAACGGCTTGTCCACCTCCCGCACCGGGTCGGGCACATGCGTGTCCACCGCCTCCATTAACTCCCATATCGCCCTGCCCCCCTCCCCCGTCGGGTCCGCCAACGCCGCCGCCGCTGACCCCCGCACCACCGGCACCTCATCGCCCGGAAACCCATACTTGCTCAACAACTCCCGCACCTCTAACTCCACCAAATCCACCAACTCCGGGTCATCGACTTTGTCTATCTTGTTCAAAAACACCACGATGTAGGGCACGTTCACCTGCCGCGCCAGCAGAATATGCTCCCGCGTCTGCGGCATCGGTCCGTCGTCGGCGCCCACCACCAGAATCGCCCCATCCATCTGCGCCGCCCCCGTAATCATGTTTTTGATGTAGTCATGGTGCCCCGGACAGTCAATGTGTGCGTAGTGCCGCTTCTCGGTCTCGTATTCCACGTGCGCAATGGCGACGGTCAGAATTTTGGTGGCGTCGCGTCGGAACATCTTCGCGTCGGCTTTGGCGACTTCGTCGTAGGTTTTGGGTTGCGCCAGTCCCTTCGTCGCCAGCACTTGGGTGATGGCGGCGGTTAGGGTGGTTTTGCCGTGGTCAATGTGTCCGATGGTGCCGACGTTCACGTGCGGCTTCGTCCGCTCAAATTTTGCGCGTGCCATGCTATGGTCTCCTTTAATTCGGTTGGAACATCCGAACGTTGGCACGTTGGCACGTTGAGACGTTGAACATGCGAACGTGCTAACCTTCAATCGTCAGTGAGTCCCTCCCGCCACGAGACGAGGATAATGACCCCGTACTTTGGCGATGATGTCCTCGGCGATGGGCGGCGGCACCTGCTCATAGTGGCTGGGCTCCATGGAGTAGGTCGCCCGCCCCTGCGACAGGGAGCGCAGCGCGGTTGCATAACCGAAGACCTCTGCCAGCGGGACATGCGCCCGAATCGCCTGCCCGCCGACCACAGGGGTGATGCTTTCAATTTTCGCCCGCCGCGCGCTGAGGTCCCCCAGCACATCGCCCATATACGTTTCGGGGGTGATGACTTCCATAGACATAATCGGCTCTTTGATGATGGGGCGCGCCTTTTGGACCGCTTTGCGGAACGCCTCCTGAGCCGCCAATTTGAAGGCGATTTCCGACGAGTCTACCGGGTGGGAGGAGCCGCCCAACAGGGTGACTTTGACGTCCATGAGAGGATAGCCGGCCACCACGCCGGACTCCATCGCTTCTTCCGCACCCTTCTCGACGGCGGACCAGTATTCGCGCGGCACCTCGCCGCCGACGACCAGGCTCTCGAACTGGAAGCCACCGCCGGGCAGGAGCGGCTCGACGCGCAGGATGACATGACCATATTGCCCGCGCCCACCGGTCTGCTTGATGAACTTACCCTCGGCTTCGGCGACTTGAGTGATGGCTTCCTTGTAAGCCACCTGCGGACGCCCGACGTTCGCCTGCACGTTGAACTCGCGCCGCAAGCGGTCCTCAATGATCTCGAGGTGGAGTTCCCCCATGCCGGCGATGATGGTCTGTCCCGTTTCCGGGTCGACGCGCATCTTGAAGGTGGGGTCTTCGTCGCAGAGCCGCTGCAAGGTATCAATGAGTTTATCGCTGTCGGCTTTGGTCTTCGGCTCAATGGCTGCAAAGATGACTGGCTCAGGGAACTCGATGGCTTCGAGGAGGATGGGATGCTGCTCATCACAGAGCGTGTTGCCCGTGATGGTGTCCTTCAGTCCGACGGCGGCGACGATGTCACCGGCTGTGGCTTCGACGATTTTCTCGCGGCGGTTGGCGTGCATCCGCAGGAGGCGGCTGAGGCGCTCGCGGACGCGCTTGGTGGGATTATAAACATAAGAGCCTTCCCGAACGGTGCCAGAATAAACGCGGAAGTAGGTCAATCGTCCCACGTGCTGGTCGGTCTGAATCTTAAATGCCAGCGCCGAGAACGGTTCATCAGGGCTGGCTTGGCGGGTGATAAACTGACCGCTCTTGGGGTCCAGCCCCTCGACGGGCGGCACGTCCAGCGGCGATGGCAGATAGTCAACGATCGCATCCAACAAGGGTTGAACCCCCTTGTTTTTGAAGGACGACCCGCACAGCACCGGCACGAGGTCGCAAGCGATGGTAGCGCGGCGAATCGCCTGTTGGAGGTCCGCGACGGATAGATCGCCCATTTCGAAGTATTTCTCCATGAGCGCCTCGTCGCGCTCCGCCAGCGTTTCAAGGAGGTATTGACGGAACGCCGTCGCTGCCTCCTGGAGTTCGGCGGGGATGTCGGTTTCTTCGCTGACCGTGCCGAGGTCGTCGGTGTAAATGCGCGCCTTCATGCGCAGGAGGTCCACGACGCCGATGAACTCTTCGCCCGACAGCGGCTTACCCTCGGCGTCACCCTCGGTAATTTCCCACTGGGCGCGGGCGATCGCGCCGCCTCGAAAGATGGGCAGTTGCAGCGCGATGATTTTCGCACCCAGCCGGTCGCGCATCTGGTGCAGGACGTTATGAAAGTCTGCCCCCACGCGGTCCATTTTGTTGACGTAGGCGATACGCGGGACGGCGTATTTGTTCGCTTGCCGCCAGACGGTTTCCGTCTGCGGCTGCACGCCACCGACGCCGCAAAACACCGCCACCACCCCATCCAGCACGCGCAGCGAACGCTCTACCTCCACGGTGAAGTCCACGTGCCCTGGCGTGTCAATAATGTTGATGCGGTGCTCGCGCCAGTAGCAGGTCGTCGCCGCCGACGTAATGGTAATGCCGCGCTCCTGCTCCTGGGGCATCCAGTCCATCGTTGCCGCGCCGTCGTCCACTTCGCCGATGCGGTGCACCCGCCCGGTGTAAAACAGGATGCGCTCCGTCGTCGTCGTCTTACCCGCGTCAATATGCGCAGCAATCCCGATGTTACGGACTTTTTCTAACGGAAACCTTGCGCTTGCCACGACCAATTAGAGTTCATGGGTTCACGAGTTCAGGGGGGTCCATCAACCCCCTGAACCCCCTGAACCCCCTGAACTCGTCGAACCGACGTTTTTTTTTTACCAGCGATAATGGGCGAAGGCTTTATTCGCCTCCGCCATGCGATGCGTCTCTTCTTTCTTTTTGATGGCGTTGCCCGTGTTACGCGAGGCGTCTAAAATCTCGTTCGCCAGTTTTTCTATCATGCCTCTTTCCGACCGCTCGCGCGCGTATTGCAGAATCCAGCGGATGGACAGCGAGATTTTGCGCTCAGCGCGCACCTCGGTCGGCACCTGATAGGTGGCTCCCCCAACGCGGCGGGAGCGCACTTCCACCAGAGGCGTCACGTTGCGGATGGCTTGCGCCAGCACTTCCAGCGGGTTGCGATGGGTGCGCTCCGCGATGCGCTGCAGCGCGCCATAAAAGATCTTTTCCGCTACGCTCTTTTTGCCCTTCCTCATTAAACAGTTAATGAACCGCTGCGCCATCACGCTTCCGAACACCGGATCGCCCTCCAGCCGGCGGCGCGGCGCAGGTCCTTTGCGAGGCATGACAATCACCTCTTCAACAACGGCAACCAGTGACCAGTAGCCAGTGACCCGTCAATGGTCTTCACTGCTCACTGCTTCTTGGTCGCTGGTTCCTTCGGTTTCTTTGCTCCATACAGCGAGCGGCTGCGGCGGCGTCCCTCCACGCCGGCGCAGTCCAACTTGCCGCGCACGATTTTATATTTGATGCCCGGCATGTCCTTCACGCGACCCCCACGCACCAGCACGACCGAGTGTTCCTGCAAGTTGTGCCCCTCGCCCGGAATGGAGGCGGTGACTTCCTTGCGGTTGCTCAACCGCACGCGGGCGATTTTCCGCAACGCGGAATTGGGCTTCTTCGGTGCGGCGGTCTTGACCACGAGGCACACCCCCCGCATCAGCGGGGCGGCATAGTTGCGCGTCGGCTTGCCTTTCACCGCATTGAACGCCTCTTTGAGCGCGGAGGTGCGCGTTTTGTGTCTCACCTTCTTCCGCCCTTTGCGGACGAGTTGGCTAATCGTCGGCATAAACTGTCCTTTCCACTCCTATAAACAGCCGTTTGCCCCTCCAACCGACACGCAGAGGGGCAAACGGATAGGATGCGTAGCACGATTTCGATCAGGATGCCTACTCTGAAATCGAACTCAGTCCAAAGTTTGCCGAACCCCTTTCTCTGGGCGACGGACTCTGTTGCGCTCTTCCACGTCGCCCACCTGTGTCGTTGGATTCTGCCCCCGTGCCCGGGAGACATCAGCAACCCAATACAGGTGTGATATTCTATCAGAAGAACCTCAGAACGTCAAGGGAAGCGATAGAATATTCAGACATGAGATTGTCGGACAGGCTCTAAGCGGTTAGGGTGACGCCCGCCTTGACAGTCAAGGTGGCGACGCGTAAAATGAAGGCGGTGAAGCGACATGGCAACGGTGAAACTCCTGGAGCGCCCGAAGCAGATTCATTACCCCGCATCGGACGGCAAACCCATGGCAGAGACCGACACCCACCGCAACCAGATGACTGACCTGATTGAAGCGCTCAAAGACTTCTACCGCGATGCGCCAGACGTTTACGTGTCCGGCAACCTGCTCCTCTACTACGAGGAAGGCAACAAGCATAAGCGCGTAGCGCCGGATGTGTTCGTGGTCAAGGGGGTGTCCAAACAGGAGCGGCGCACCTATCTGGTCTGGGTCGAGGGCAAGGGACCAGACGTGGTGATAGAACTGACCTCGAAGAAGACGCGGTTGGAGGACCAGCAACGGAAGCGCATATTATACGAGCAGGTGTTACAGGTGTCGGAGTATTTCCTGTATGACCCGACGGAAGACTATTTGCAGCCGCCGTTACAAGGGTATCGGTTGGTGAGGGGAATATATCAACCGATGGCTTTACGGAACGGGCGGCTGCGGAGTCGGGAGTTGGGTTTAGAGTTGGGGATAGAGGAGGGGCGGCTGCGTCTATATGACGTGCGGACGGGGCAACGGCTACTCACTCCTGCGGAACAGGCGGCAGCGCGACGGCAGGCGGAGGCAGCGCGGCAGCAGGCAGAGGCGGCGCGGCAGCAAGCGGAGGCAGCGCGGCGGCAGGTGGAGGCAGAGTTAGCCCGCCTGCGCGCGGAACTGGAGGCGTTGCGCCGGCGCCTGGATTAAAAAAGCGAGATGCTTTACAGATGTGCATGATGCAGAATCTGCAACTTGTAGGGGCGCGCCCCAAGGGCCTGCCCTACCAGCCCTTTTGTCGCCATCAACCCCAACCGCACCGCTTGGGTGGGACGAGACGTTTGTTTGTTGCTGCAGCCGAAAATCATCCTCTCACTACCTCACCTCCGCCCGCCGCTCCTCAAACCAGCAGTAAAGCGCGGGTAGCACAAACAGCGTCAGCAATGTTGAGGTCATCAAGCCGCCGATGACGACGGTGGCGAGCGGGCGCTGCACCTCCGCGCCCGTCCCGTGCGACAGCGCCATGGGCATAAACCCCAAACTTGCCACCAGCGCGGTCATCAGCACAGGGCGCAATCGCACTTTGCATCCCTGGATCACGGCATCCGCCAGCGCCATCCCATCGCCGCGGAGTTGGTTGATGAACGTGACCATGACCACTCCGTTAAGCACCGCCACGCCAGAAACGGCGATGAAGCCCACGCCCGCGCTCATGGAGAAGGGCATCCCCCGCGTCCACAACGCGAGGATGCCGCCCGTGACCGCGAACGGAATCCCCGTGAACACCAGCGCGGCGTGCTTGAACGAGTGGAACGTTGTGAACAGCAGCAGGAAGACGAGGAGGAAGGTGGCCGGCACGACCAGCATCAAGCGCTGGCGTCCGCTTTCCAGATGCTCAAACGTGCCGCCCCATTCGAGCGCGTAGCCCGTCGGCAACTTGACCTGAGCGGCGACTTTCTTGCGTGCCTCCTCGACGAAACTGCCGAGGTCGCGCCCGCGCACGTTCACTTCCACGACGATGCGGCGGCGCGCGTTCTCACGGGAGATTTGCGCAGGACCTTCTTCGTGAACAATGTCGGCGATTTGACTGAGCGGCACGCGCTCGCCGTTGGGGGCATCCACGAGCAGGTTAGCAATGTCTGCCTCGTCGCGGCGGGCTTCGGGCGTCAGGCGCACGGTGAGGTCAAAGCGTCGGTCGCCTTCGATGACGCGGGTGACGGTCGTCCCTGCGATGGCGGTTTGAATCACCCGCTGTGCCTCGTCAACGTTGATGCCGTAGCGCGCCATGTCGTTGCGCCGCAGGTGCACGCTCAACAGGGGCAGCCCCGTGATTTGTTCCACCTTCACATCCGCTGCCCCGCGCACGGTGCGCACGACACGGGCGACCGCTTCTGCAGTGCGTTTCAGCGTCTCTATATCTTCGCCGAAGATTTTGATGCCAACGTCGCTGCGCACGCCAATCCCTTCGATCAATTCCATCATGCGAAACTTCACAGGCTGCGAGAACGAGAAAGCCACGCCGGGGAATTTGCTCAACGCGGCTTCCATCTTTTCGACGAGTTCCGCCTTCGTGCGCGCGGTTTTCCACGTGGACTTCGGCTGGAGCATCACGAACACGTCCGCCATCTCCGTGCCCATTGGGTCGGTGGCGATTTCGGGGCGACCCGTTTTGGTGATGACATCTTTCACTTCGGGGAACTTCTTAAGTATCTGCTCAATCAGGTGGGCTTCGCGCACCGACTCGTCCAGCGACGCGCTGGGCAGGCGCACCGTGTTGATGAGGATATCACCTTCGTCCAGTTCGGGCAGGAACTCCGAACCCAACAACGGAAAGAGGGCAACGCAAGCGGCGAAGAGCACCGCCGCGCCGCCCACTGTAACCACGCGCTGCCGCAGGGCGCGGCGCAGCAGCGGCTCGTAGGAGCGTTGGAAAAAAGCGACGATGGAATTCTCCCGCTCCTCCTGTGGCTCGCGCAGGAACAAGGCGCACAGAGCAGGAATGACGGTGAGGCTCAACACCAACGCGCCGACCAGCGCGAACACGACGGTCAACCCCATCGGCTTGAACATCTTGCCCTCGAGGCCGCCTAACGAGAGAATCGGCAGGTAGGCAGCGATAATAATCATCTCGCCGAACTGGCTGGCGCGGCGCACCTCCAGGCTGGCAGCGCAGATGGTTTGCAGCCGCTCCTCGCGGGTCAAGGGGCGCCCCAAGGCGCGCCGCCGTTCCGCCAAACGCCGCACGCAGTTCTCCACGATGATCACGGCGGCGTCCACAATCAGCCCGAAGTCAATCGCCCCCAAACTCATCAGGTTCGCCGACACGCCGAAGTAATTCATGCCGATGAGGGCTATCAACATGGACAGCGGAATTGCCGACGACACAATCAGCCCCGCCCGCAGTTGCAGCAGGAACAAAAACAGGACGAGGATGACCAGCGCGCCGCCTTCTAAGAGGTTCTTAGTGGCGGTGTGAACGGTTGCGTTGATGAGGTGCGAGCGGTCGTAGAACGGTTTGATGCGCACGCCGGGCGGCAGCGACTTTTGCACCTCGACAAGGCGCTTTTTAACCTCCTCCACGACGACGCGCCCGTTGGCCCCTTTGAGCAGCATGGTCACGCCGGCGACGACTTCGCCCTGTCCGTTCTTCGTCACTGCGCCCTGCCGTATCTGCGCGCCCGTCGTGACGCGCCCGATGTCCTTGATGGTAAGCGGCACGCCGTGCCGCGCCGCCACGACGATGTGACCGATGTCCTCCGCCGAGCGAATCATACCCACGCCGCGCAGCAGGTGCTGCTCGCCACCGTGCACGAGGTAACCTCCCCCGACGTTCGCGTTGTTGCGTGCCAGCGCTTCCAGCACCTGATGGAGTGTGAGGTTGTGCGTTTGCAGCAGGGCGGGATCCACCTGCACTTCATACTGCTTCTCAAACCCGCCGAAACTGTTGACCTCAATCACGCCGGGCACGGTGCGCAGGGCGGGCTTGATGACCCAATCCAAAAGCGTGCGCATCTCCGTCAGTTCGCGCAGCGGGTGCAGCGCGTCCGTCGTCGGCCCGTGCGGGTGCTTATCAGGCTCCACGGTAAATTGAAACACTTCGCCCAATCCCGTGCTGATGGGCGCCATCTTCGGCTGCACGCCCGGCGGCAGGTCCTCTTTCGCCTCTAACAAGCGTTCCATCACCTGCTGCCGCGCCCAGTAGAGGTCAGCGCGGTCTTCAAAGACGACCGTCACCTGCGACAGACCGAACTTGGAGAGGGAGCGGATTTCCTCCTTTTGGGGCAGGCTGCTCATCGCCACTTCAATCGGGAAGGTGATGAGTCGTTCTATCTCCTCAGGCGCCAGCGCAGGCGCGACGGTGTTGATTTGCACCTGATTGGTGGTCACGTCCGGCACGGCGTCAATCGGCAAGCGCAGCGCAGAGGTAATCCCTAACCCCCCAATCAGCAGCGCGGCGCAGACCATGAGAAAGCGGTTGGCGATGCTAAATTCGATGATACGATCCACCATCGTCAGTGTCCCTCCTCCTCTCCGTGCGCCTCAAACGCGTCTTTCTTCTCCTCCGATTTGATCAGGAACGTTCCCTCGGTGACCACCCTTTCGCCCGCTTGCAACCCCTTGAGAATCTCCACCTGTCCGCGATAGGTCACGCCCTTCTCGATGAACCGGTCGGTGAAGCGCCCTGCCCCCTCGGCGACGTGAACAATCCAGCGTCCCTCCTCCTCGCGCACCGCCGACAGCGGCACGACCAGCGACCGCCGTTCACCGATGACGATCTTCACGCGCACGGACATCTCAGGGCGCAGCAAGCCCTGGGGATTGGGCACCTCGCAGCGCACGGTCAGCGTCCGCCCCGCCTCGGGGTTGAGTGTGTCACTCAGGTAATTGACCCTGCCTATGAACACGCGGTCGGGATACGCCGTCGCGGTAATCTCCACGCGCTGCCCCTTGCGCACCTGGCGTATGTCCTTCTCAAACACCTTAGCATCCACCCAAACGGTGGTCAGGTCGAGGATGGTGAACAGCATATCTTCTGGTTGGATGACCTGCCCGCGATTAATGGGACGTTCCAAAATGCGCCCGCTGATGGGAGCGATGATGGGGACGCCAACCGATGGCGGATGGCGGATAGCGGATGGCGGATTGACTCTGAAGAGTCGCAATGTGTTCTGGGCGGCGAGGAGTTTAACCTTCGCCTGCGCGACGTCGGCTTCGGCGGCTTGCACCTCCTTGTGCGCGTAGAGGTTCTGCTGCGCCACACTGGTCTCACGTCTGAGCAGCGACTCCAATGCGGCGAGGCGGTTCTCCATCTCCTCCAGCGCTTTCTTCTTCTGCGCGGACTGCGCTAAGGCGAGGCGTCGTTGGGCTTGATGGAGGGCGGCTTCCGCTTCAGCCTTGACCTTCTCCGCCTGCGCCAAATCCGTTTCGGCTTGTTGCACCTCGCGGTGGGCGTAGATGCGCTCGCTGAAAATCTTCTGCTCGCGCTCCAGCACCTGCCTGGCGATTTTGACTTGCTCCTCCGCCTTCTTCAAATCAGCGTCCGCCGCGTCGCGGGCGGCTTGCGCCTCGTCCAGTTCGCGTTGTGAGCGAACGCCGATGTCAAACAGTTTCCTCGTGCGCGTCAGGTTGGTTTCCGCAAAGCGCAACGCTGTGCGCGCCTGCCGCTCCGACTTCTCGGCTTCCGCCATTTCCCGCCGCGCATCCTCCAACGGCTTGTATTGCACCGCCCCCGCCGCCACCAGCGCCTTGCGCCGCTGCAACTCCTGCTCCGCCAACTGACGGGCGTTCTCCGCGCGGTCCAGCGTGGCTTGCGCCGTTTTGACGCTTGCCTCCGCGTTCGCCAGCTCACTGTCATACTCCACCCGCATCGCCGCCAACTGGCTGGCGACCTCATCGCGCTCCTGACGCACCTCATCCACCGACTTCTGCGTAAACACCCCCGCTTGCGCGAGGCGTTTCACGTTTGCCAACTTCTGCTCCGCGACGCGCAACTCCGCCTGCGCCTGCTGGTAGGCGGCGCGCGCCTGCGCGACTTCAGTGCTCTCCACGACGGCAAGCGTCTGCCCCGCTTTCACGGTATCCCCAATGTTCACGCTCAGTCGCGCGATGCGCCCGGCGACGAACGAACTCACCTGGACAACGCGGTTGCTGTGCGCCACCACTTCGCCCGTCGCCTCCAGCGTCGCCACAACATCGCCGTAGGTCGCCGCCACCGTCTTGATGCCCCCGATACGCTCGCTGTCGGTATCCAGTTTGATCTCCCCTTCTTTGCTATGCTCGTCACTATGCGCTGCGGGCTCTTCCTCTGAACCGACGGCAGGACGACTGCGCCTGCCTGCATGATAGCCGCCCAAGCCGACGGCGATGAGCAAAAGGATGACCAACAAGGTAGATGTTCTTCTCAACGTCAACCCTCCTTTACACCACGGTAGCCCGCGACGCCATCGTGGATGCCGTCGCGGCGCGACGGGCTACTTTGGGGTTTGCCCCTGCCACCCCACCCTGCTATAATGCGGTGTGGGGGTGAAGCAGGATGACCAAGACAGAAATCTTCGCTGAACTGGAACGGCGCTTGGGACCGCTGGATGAACCCATCAAGCGGGCGGTCGAAGCCGCGCTGGAACTGCTCAGACAGCCTGACGACGATGCGCCGTCTGTTCCGCCGCTGGTGTTTCAGGGGGAGAACCCGCCGTTTGCGGAGATGGCGAATCTGCCCGAAGAAGAACGCATCCGCATCATGGATGAACTGGCGGACCTCAATCATGACTGGCTGGAACGGAAGCGGGTCGAACTGGGCGCCCGTTGGATGATCGTGGTGGACGGGGAGGTGCTGGCATATGGACCAACGCTGGCGAACTATCCCTCCCAACAAGAAATGCGTGAAATGTGCGAGAAAACAGGCAAGATGCTGCTTCTGCATGAAGCGCCTCTGTTGATTGAAGAAAGGGCCCCCTGGCATCCAACGATTTATGCCGCTGACTCCTACCCAACGCTGCCCATCACCTTCACAGGCAACAATCGAAGCGTAGACGTGGTGGCTGACTTCGACACGGGTTCTTGCGATGTTTGTGTAAATGCCGACGTGTAGAGCCCCTTCGTCGCCGTCAACCCGATGCGCACCGCGCTGGTCGGGCGCGACTTGTGCCTGCAAATGCAACCGACGGTTACATTGAACTTCGCGCAATGTGAAACGACGCTGCAATGGTAAAGACAGCATGACCTCTCACCTCCTCGCCGCGTCGCTCGCGGGCAACGTTCCGCCGATGGCGCGCTCCAATTCTGTCAGGGCGCGCTGATGCTCGGCGACGGCTCGCACGAATTGGATGCCCGTGGTGGTGAGTGTACGCTGCGCATCAATAACCTCCAGTAATGTCACACCTTCGGGGTAGCCCGCCTGCATCATCTTCATCAGTTCTTCCACGTCGGGGCTGATACGTTTGGTGTAAATCTCCACCTGCTCCCGCGCCGCGCGCAGACGACGCAAAGCGGCTTCGACTTCCAGCGCGACCGTCTGCTGCACTTGCACCAACAAGGCGCGACGTGCAGCGGCTTCGGCGGCAGCCGCTCGCACCTCGCCACGAATCCGCCCGAAGTCCAACAAGGGGAACGACAGCCCCACGCCTACGGCTCTGCCTTCGTGGCGGGTGAGGCGGACGCTGCGCCACTCGAAGAGGAGGTCAGGTCGCCTCTGCGCCCGGGCGAATTGCACGATGAACTCGCCGCTTTGCGCGTTGAACTGCGCCGCCTGAATCTCCGGCCGCTGCGCGAGAGCGATGCCGATTAAGTCGGAAACATCTACCTCACGGGGCGTATAGGTCAAATCGTCAGCGGGGGCGGCGAGTGTATGGGGTGCACGCGCCAAAAGCGTATTGAGTGCGGCGCGGCGCATGTCCGTCATAGCCCGCGCTGCTGTCAACTCCTGTTCGGCGGAGGCGAGTTCGATGCGCGTGCGGATAACGTGAGCGCGTGGCACGTCCCCGGCGTCAAACTGCTTCTGCGCCGTCTCGTGCAGCCGCCGCGCCAATGCGACGGATTTCTCCGTCAACTGCTGCACCTTGACGGCTTCCTGCCACGCCACGTAAGCCGTCGTCACGTCAAAAGTCAGCGCCAACATCTCCGCGTGCAAGTCGGCTTCGGCAGCAGCAGCCTCAGCGCGAGCGGCGCGGTGGCGCAACGTCCGCCTGCCGCTCAGCAACTCCGTCGGTTGGAAGAGAACCAACTGCGCGTCGTCAATTTTCCCGGCGGGGATGAGTTGCAATTCAGGGTTGGGATGAGACCGTGCGCTGTCGACTCTGCCCTGCGCCGCGGCGACGCGTTGCCGCGCCGCCGTGATACGGGGGTTGTTACGCAGGGCAAGCTGCAGGGCTTGTTCCAGCGAAAGGCGTTCTTGTGCGGCGACTGCCGTCGTCCACCCCAAGCACAATCCCATCCCGCAAATGAGGCGAAGCAAATCGCTCCCTCCTTTCGGTGGTGGGGTGGTTAGGACTGAACTTTTGCGTTTTGCCCTTCTCTCCGAAAATGCCCGTCATTGCGAGCGGAGCGAAGCCATCCCCTCCGCTGTAGCCGTCTCCTCCGCTTCCTGCAGCGGAGAAGGAGAGAAGCGCGAAACGCAAAAGTTTAGGGTTAGGAATTAATCGAGAGGTGGGGGACGTTGAGCCAGCGCAGGTGTGATACCCGACGAGAGGAACGAAGTGAGGACAAAAACAGAGGAGAATTTTTGCTGTCGCGCTCTGAGGACTGCATCAGGGGTTGGCTCAGGCAGCATAACCTCCTCGCCCAGAGACGTGATGACGTTGATACGCCTGGTCACGTCCGAGGCGTTGGGTTTAACGACTGCCAAGCCGCAGCACTCGCAGCAGCCCACGCACTCCGCATCTCCTGAGACAGGCATATTCAGTGGCAGAGAGCAACTATGGCTTGTGCCGGTTAAGATCTGCGCGGCGCGGGCTGAAGACTCTTCGCTGATGCAGATGTGCCAAGTGCAAAGGTAAAGCAGCCATCCCCCGAGCAGTATTTTTCGCGTGCGCCGTCTTTGCATGGACTTCAGTTTAGCATCTTCCACACTGTAATGTCAAGCCGCATCAGCGCTTGCTTGAGGGAATGTTGTCGTTCATGTCAGGGACGTTCTTGGCTATGACTCTCACGGAGCTATCTGCCCCCAACGACAAGCCGCCGAGGCCAGCCGCTTTCATCGTCGCCCAGGAGAGGCCGCGCGGTGTGGCTCGTGCATCTCTGGGGGCAGACCGGTTTGCCCTTGGATGCGCTGGCTCAGGTTCGCTGAGGATTGCACGGGGCTGCTGCAGGTCCCCTTTAACCAATTCGAGCCAACCCCTGCTAACCTAATCTCCTGAGCGAACCGACCATTCTATGCGGGGATCAAGGCTTTGAGTTCCTCGCTCAACTGCATGAACTTCACGCCCGCTTCCTGGGCGATGGCTGCCCATGATTTCTTCTCCGCTTTGAGTTTCAGCACGAACTCGGTGGAAGGGCGGTTAGTGATTTTGGTGATAGCGTGGGCGAGCACGATGTCGCTGAAGGACATGTTTTTGCTGCGCAGGGCTTTGATGTCGTCCACTTTGAGTTTGTAAACCTCCGCGATACGGTTGGTGGCGAAGTCCTCACCGAGAACGCCCGACTGAGCAATCGTTTTTTCCAGCACGCCCAAGATCGTCAGCACAGCGGTCACCTCGATATCCACCAATACCTTCATCGCCTGCTCTTCAATCTTCCGTTGGATTGCCCCCATCGCGCTGGGGTCTACACCACCCAATAGTTCAACCTTGGCAATTGTTTCTTTGAGTTGCTCAATCGCCGCCTTCACGTCTTCAATCAACTGCTTCCCGCTCGCGTCCACCGCCTCCTGCGCCTTCTTCACGACCTCCTCCGTCGTGCCCTGCGCCCACGTGACGTGCGCGCCCATCAATGTGAACGCGCTCAACATCAAAACGACCGACAGTTTCCGCATGATGGATGCTCCTTTCATTGATTGGTCTGTCGGCTATTACAACCGAGAGAAGGTGGGAGTTTCAGGAATCTGCCCCAAGAGCCTATCCGTTGTCTGGAAAAGTCGGCGATTGCATTACTCGATTCAAAGGTCAGGCTGAGACAGAAGGAGGCGTTGTAGGGGCAGCGCGTTCGTCGGAGCGGACGGGGACGCCCGCCCCGACGAATATGCCGCCCCTACGAGCACGCCGCACCAAGCACCTGCTTCACCCACGCTATATCCGCCTCCCGTAAGGGCGGCTCAAGGGGACGGCGGTAGTCCAGCGAGTAGTCGTAACCTGCCCGGTCGTAGACCGTGTTGAAGACCGACTGTAAATCAAGCCCTACCTCGGGGTCGCCCTCCGCTAATGGCACGGGAATCGTCGGCAGTGCCTGCCGTAAAGTCCATGGATAAACCGCTACCTTCGGACGACGAGGGGCGCGGCTGACAAAAGCATAGTAATCCGCCGCAGGAAGAGGCTCGACCGTTGGCAGCCGCTCCCCGCCGCGCAGCAAGTCCAGTTCAATTAAGTGCGCCTCGCTCTCAAGGACGGTCTCCCGCTTTCTCAGGTATTCGCGACGCCCCTCTGCGCCGGGGCGTTTGTTGTCAGGCGAGAGGACTTCAATAACGGTGACCACCTCCATCGTCTCACGCTCGCGGATGGTGAGGAAGGCTTCGCGCTTGCGTTCGGGCATCGGCAAGGTGAGGATCACCGGCGCGACGGCAACGGCGGTAGCCGCCGCAGCCCCCTGCGAGAGCATCTCCTGTCCTTCCCGCTCCAGCACCGTGACATCAGGAATAATCAGCCCCCGGTGACCATCGGTCTGCCGTTCGACGTAAACGCGCTCCTCTACCAGCACCACATAGCGGGGACGCACATGGGGTATCAGCCACTCCCGAATGACCTCGGATAATGCATGATGGAAATCTTCCCATCTTTGACTCTCGATAAATGGGTCCATGCCCGGAAAAGGCGATGGCATGACTTTCACCTCCATTTGCCCGGCACCAAGGTTGACTCGTTGTCCCCATCATATCATAGCCCTCTGGTCCCGTCAAACCCGTCGGCTCACTCCCGCCACGCAAACTCTCCCCTCATCACGCTCCAATCCAGTCCAAAGTAACCCGCAACGCGGACGCCCGCACTACCTTGCGTGAGCATCTCTGAGCCGAGAACGATGCAGTCAGGATAAGCGACGCCGGAGACGAAGTAAGGCAAACGGTCGGTCAGTCTCATGCCGACGATGCCCGTGCCAGACACGACGCCCACACAAGCGGTGTCGCTGTTCGGACGCGGACGAACGAAAAGGCAAGCGAGGTCGTTGCCCGCGATTTCGCGCTCGCCGATGCACACGCCGCTGCGTCGCACTTGCACGGGGCTGGCAGAGAGCAGGGCGTTCCACGCGCTATGGGTGTCAGCGTTGCCGTAGAGGATATGGTGAACCAGTAACACTTGGCGGCAACGCCGGAGCTGGCGGTGATAAACTCGACTCGACGGACGCTGTCCTCGGGGGGAATGGCATGGTGCGCGAAGAAGTCGAACATCGGCTGCCAGTCCACGCAATCCGTGCCCGGCTCGTCGGAAGCGTCCCACCAGTGCCCCGCGCCGGGTTGTTCGTGATACACGAAGTCGCGATGAAAACCGCTGAGGTGTTGGTTCATGGTGCGCGCCTGAGCCACAGGCACGTTGTCGTCCGCGGCGGCTTGCCCGCTGGCTTCCACGCCCGCGCCGTGCAGGGTGAGGAAAAGAGCCCGGGTTGAGGGAGGAGAGTGAAGGGTCGGGGGTGGTTGCGCGGGGTTGACGGCGTAATACTGCACACTGCCGTCAATGCGGCTACGGAACGTGCGCTTGTGCAACTGGTCGGCGCGGCGGACGCCAAGCGTCACCGTCGTCGTGTCCAGCGTTTGCGCGCGGCGGCTGCGCTTGCGTTCCAGTTTCAGGGTGACTTCACACGTGTCGCCCACAGGGGGCGGCTCGCCGTTCAAACGGAACCCGACCTTGCGAACGGTCAGCGGTGGAACGGTCGGCAGCGGTGTGACGGTCGGCTTGACGTCCTTTCGCGCGGCGTGCATCTGCAAGTCGTTCAGCGGCTCGCGCGTCGCGTTGATAACGACCACCGCGCCCCAGCGTTCGGCGTTCTCGCCGATGATGAGGTCGGGCAACGTCGCGTCGCGCGTGTCAAGCATGATGGGTGACGGCGGCGTCGTGAGTTTCGCCGACAGGCGCCCTCGGCTGACGTGAAACAGAAAATCGTTCCTTCCCGGCTTGAGCAGCACCGGCAGGCGAACGTAGCCATACGCGTAAGGGTCGCCCGCGCGCGGCTTCTAATAGGTCAAAGGCGATGGTCAGGTCGCGCCCCTGCGCGTGGTCAATCTCGGCTTGCACGCGGAAGTAACGGCACTTGAGTTGGCTCACGAACTTGTCCGCGTGGCGCTCCTCCCAATAAGCGTCCCCCTTGGGGCGGTGCGGCTCGCGGCGCACGATGGCGTTGGACGGTCCTTCAACGTCGAACAGGAACTTCACACCCAACTCAGGATACCGCGCCAGACAACCCGACGCGGCGACGACACTTCGTGCAGTTTCTTGGTGAACTCGATGACCGCCCTCAAATCCTCCTGATGCACTCGTCCACCCTGATCTTCCTCGCCCTCGCTGCGCCCGCGCCCTTGGGGGATGATGGATTGACGCATGGGATGTCTCTCCTTATGAGCCAACCCGCTCATTCAATTTAAATCGGGGCAGGCTATGAGCGGTAAAACACAAGCAAGTTATTGACAACCTCATTCAATTGGTCAGGCAACGCGGTGCCGATAAGAATGGTGCGCTTCGTCGTGACGACCTCCACCGCTTTGTTGCCCTGCGTCGAGTAAGCCAGTTTTCTGGCGCGTCCAAAGCGAATGCCCCAGCCACCAAACTCCAAAAGCGGCTTGTAGGTCACGGCGCGCGCCGACTGGATTTCCGACAGCGGAATCGTGAACCGCACCAGGGGCAGCCAGCCGAACTTCACGACGATGCGATCCTCGTAGACCGTGGTGACCATCCGAAACATCAGCAGAAAAATCCCCGCGAGAAACAGCGACATCAGCAGGGCTAACGGCAGCGGCACCGGTTTCGTGCCCGCCTGCGTCAACCCCAAAATCAGCACAAACGGCGCGGACGCTGCCATCGGAATCGTTGCCCACCAGGGAAAGTATTGAACCTCACAAAACATCTTCTTGCCTTCAGGGTGAACTGACATGACCGACCTCCTGCGATAAACTGAAGGCGGAATTCCTGCGCCATTAGGAAGCAGGAACGTTCGCCCGTTCGCTCATGGCGCATGAACCCTCGCCTTGCCGTATCATTCGGCTCATCCCGGATTATACCGATACGGCGGGAGAATGACAATCTGGGCGCATGTCCACAACGGGAGGGAACAAACCATCTGCGCCCCGTTCGCTGCCGCTTCACGCATCAACGGGACGAGGCGATAGTTCGCCTCCTTATCGGCGCGAACCCACTTGAGCACGATGCCTGCGATGCGGATGGTTTGGGGGTTCGTCATAGATTGTCCGACGGACCTCACTTCACTCTCACCACCTGCCCCGTCCGTGCTGATTCATAAATCGCGTCCATGAGGGCGCTCTGAATGACGCCATTCATCGGACCGGTCAGCGGCTCGGCTCTGCCCAGAATCGCGTCAATGAAGTTGTCATCCGGCGACTGCGGTTTGTAGGTGATGGGTGGATACTTCACCGCCCCCACACCGCCTTTGAACACGCGAATCCAACTGCCGCCCCAGCCGTCAATCTCCACCCGCCCGCCGTCGAACAAGAACACCATACCCGCCCCGTCGTTGGGACAGTTCCCTGAAATGGTGATAGTTGCCAACGTGCCGTCCGCAAAGCGGATGTTGACCGTGCCGTTGATGTCCACGGGCGTGTCCTGGTTGTCCACGAAGGCGTGGACTTCGCTCACTGGTTGCTCCACGCTCCACACCAGACTGTTGAGCAGGTGCGCCCCGCTGTCATACATCTGCCCCCCGCCCGACAACGCGGGGTCTTGCCGCCACGTCCCGCGCGTCCCGCGCTTCCAGTTCTGCGCCAGCCAGCCGGTCACCAGTTCCAGCCGTCCCAACTCCTTGCGACGAATGAGGTCGCGCAGGTAGCGAAACTCCGGCGTGCAAGGCGTGTTGTAGCCGACAGTGAAAATCTTCCCCGACTTCGCTGCCGCCGCTGCCAGCGCCCGCGCCTGCTGCGAGTCCGTCACCATCGGCTTCTCCATGAGAACATGACACTTCGCCTCAATCGCTTGCATGCCGTGTTCAAAGTGCAAGGTGTGCGGCGAGGCAATCACCACCGCATCCAACCGCGCCTTCTTATACATCACCGCTGGGTCGGTGTAAATCTTCGGCGTCTCCTTGACATCGCTCAGATGATGCCCGATGAACCGCTGACAAATTTCCTCCGATACATCGCACAGCGCCACAATCTTTGCATCAGGATTCCCCTTCAGCCGCCGCGCGTGCGCCCCAGCCATCCCTCCACAACCCACAATACCCACTCGAACTTTAGCCATCTCCCTTTTCCCTCCAACGATGGGAACTGTCTGAGATCATCTCTAACAACAGACGAAATATCCCAACGGACGATGACTTTGAATTTGAAAGAAGTCATATCCGTTGGGACATTTCATCCGTTGGCAGAGTCATCTTGCCTCATTGTCCAGTATTCCATGATCTCATGAACGAGTCGCGGCTGCTCGCCGCACATCAGGCACAACCCTTCCATCCCGCCCCAGTCTCGCGCCGTCCACCACAGCCCCGGCACGGTCGGTGGTGTCATAAAAGTTCTTCGAGGTATCCCACGGATAAACACTACCACGGATGTATTCTTTTAGTGTTATCCGTAGGATACCTCATTCAGATTGCACCCCAACCCCACCGCCGTCTCCCGCACTTGCTTCATCCAGGTCTGCAACAGCTCGACCGTTCTGCCTGTGAACCTTTCTGCGCCCGCATTAGGCGTCGCCTCCCATGCGGCGGCTTCGTCTATTGTCGGCAGCCACAGTCGGTTCAAATCACCCATATTCAGTAAGTCACAATTGGCTCGCACCCCGCCGACGCAAGGTCAGCGGCCAATTGTGACTTCCTGACATTCCCTCTTTGAGCACGTGGTCGTAGGCGATGTCCTCTGCAATTTCAGGATACTTTGCATCAAGTTCTTTCATCAACTCGTGTAGGTCTTTGCTATGGGCAATGATGCGATCCTCATAAGTGGCAATCCACTCCCCGACGAATTGCCATCTGTCATCTGGGAACTTGCCAAAGTCGGTCTCAATCTCGACGCGCTTTTTGCGCCGGAACAGGTTGAACATGGTCATAACCTCCGATGGTTATGATAGCCCTGGAGCATGGCTCAGACTAAGCGCGGCGACCCATCGCGGGTTATTAGCGTCAAGGCTTCGCATAGTGCTTTCCTACCTCGTGCCGCGCCGGCCAACTCGCCCGCAATGGGTGTTCATAGAGCCCAATCTCGCCGAACGGAATCGGACGAAAACCGATGCGGCGGTAAATGGGGGAGTCGGGTTTGAGCGCGAAGTTGCGCTCTGTCGCGTTGACGAAGCCGGGGTCTTCGCTGAGGGTCAGGTTGTCTATCAAAATCTGAATGCCCCGGTCGCGGGCGAGGAACTCGCGCCCGTTGATCAGCACGTTGCGCCCAATCATGTTCACGTCGGGGTTCTCCGCCAACCTCGCTAAGGCGGGGTAGCGGGTGCTGTAAGGCGGGCTGTGAATGTCTACCGTTTTCGTCGTGGCGTTAACGCCATCTGGGCTTTGCAGGTATTGCCGCCAGCGCTCCGCACCCCACGGGGAGAAACTGACGGCGTATTTGCAATCAATGAAGAGGTTGTTGTCCACAACGTTGTCCTTGCCGCCGTGAATCTGCACGCCGCCGAAGTAGCCTTCCCCGCACCTGTAAAACACGTTGCCGTAAATCAGCACACCGCATATCGCGTCATCCAGACGGACGCCCGCGCGCATCTTCTGGTCTCTGCCGTCGCCGATGTGATGCCAGAAATTGTAACGAATGATGACACCGCGATAGGTCGGGTTGTAGAACATGTCCAGCGCCCCTTGGTCGTCGGTTTCGTAAACTACATCATGGATTTCGTTGAACTCCACGAGGTGGTCGTTGCCCTCCAGGCGCAGGGCGTGACCGGGCGAGTCGTGAAAGAGGTTGTGGGCGATGCGAGTGCCGACGCCGTCCGTCCATACGGCGGGGGTGTAGGTGCGGTCCCAGCGGGAGAAGTCGTAAACGTGACAGTTCTCCACGAAATG
>JANWYM010000019.1 GCA_025055355.1 Abditibacteriales bacterium | reverse complement strand
ATTTTGGACCTGCAGAGTATGTCCGCTGAGGAGATACAGACGATTCTGGACACAGCGGAGGCGATGAAGCAGGTGCTGCAGCGTCCGATCAAGAAGGTGCCCGCGCTGCGGGGGAAGTCGGTGTGCACGCTGTTTTACGAAGCCAGCACCCGCACGCGCACCTCGTTTGAAACCGCAGCGAAGATTCTGAGCGCGGACACGACGACGATTGCCACCACGACGTCCAGCATCATCAAAGGCGAGAGTTTCAAGGATACGCTGCTGACCTTAAGCGCGATGGCGGTGAACTGTTTCGTCATCCGCCACAGCATGGCGGGCGCGCCGCACTTTGCAGCGCGGCTGACGAAGGCGCACGTCATCAACGGGGGCGACGGGATGCACGAGCATCCCACGCAAGGGCTGCTGGACCTGTTCACCATCCGCGAGCGCAAAGGGCGCTTGGAGGGATTGAAAGTCGTCATCGTCGGGGACATCCTGCACAGCCGCGTAGCGCGCAGTAACATCTGGGGCTTGACGAAGATGGGCGCGAGCGTGACGGTATGCGGACCGCCGACGCTGCTGCCGCCCGAAATGGGGAAATGTGAGGCGTTGCCGTCGGTGCAGGTGACGTACAACCTGCGCGAGGCGCTGGAAGATGCCGATGTAGTTTATGTGCTGCGGATTCAACTGGAGCGGATGAAGGTTGCGCTGTTTCCATCCATCCGCGAGTATGCGCGGTTGTTCGGCATGAACTCTGAGAAGTTGCAATGGGCTAAGCCCGACGCGCTGGTGATGCACCCTGGACCGATGAATCGGGGCATCGAGATCTCGGCGGAACTGGCGGACAGCGACCGCGCTCTCGTGCTCAGTCAAGTGATGAACGGCGTGGCGGTGCGGATGGCAATTCTGTATCTGCTGATGGGGGGCGAAGGCGAGTGAAGAAACGTAGCACAGGGTTTCAGCCTGCCCTCTGTCTCGTGGGGATGATGCTTTGGGGAATGGCAACGCCCACGCGCGCCGCCGAGTGGGTGCGAGCGGGCCTCAACGCCGACAAGCCCTTGTGGGGCATCAAAGGCGGCTTGCAGTTCGGCATCTTCCCGGCGAGCGTTACGGGCGAGGGCGACGGAGGACCGCGCGGGTTGATACGTCTCGGCTATCCGACGCTGCCAGGCGGACGATACGCGCTCGTCAACTTCATCGCCGTCGAGCCCGTTGTGAAGGGGCGCAAGGGGTTCAGCGAGTTGGAGTGGAGCCAACTGGACAACACGCAAGGCAAGCGGTTCTGGGTCAACGCGGCATCCAGTGCGGTCAAGCCAGCGGAGACGCTGGACGCGGGCAAGTTGTGGCGTCCCGCGCCGGGCGTGGAGCAGTTGGATGTGACAATCCGAGTGGAGAAATTTGAAAACGGGGCGCACGTTTACCTCGTCGTCTCGCAGCGCAGTGACGCGCCTGACGAAATCACGCTCACCGTCCACGCCGAACCGGACAGCGCGCCGCTGGACTACTGCATTCTGACGGCGACGATGGGCAACATGGCGCGCACGCGACAACTGTGGCTCAAAGACGGCGCGATGGTCAGCAGCCTGCAACTGTTCGCGGACTACAAGGAGATGCATTTCACCGAGGATGCGTTGTTCGAACTCAAGCGTTTGCACATCACGCCGCAGGGCGATGTGATTGTGGCGGTGACGAACGACGAAGCAAACCCCGCCGCCGTGCGTCCGTTCCCCGGCAGCGACGTCTGGTATTACGGCGGCGTCAAGGTCACGCAGTTCTGGAAGAAGCGCAAAGGCACCTACCGCGACGATTTGCACGTGCGCGTCAACGCCCGCTACACCTACTGGATGTCGCGCCAGCCGATTCCCGGCGGGGTTGCCTTTGAAAACTTTGAGATGCGGGAGAGGTTCTACGACGGGCAGCAATTTGTCTTTGGGATTACACGGAAGACCGTCAGGGAGTTGGGGTGGGGAGGGTAGGCAATGGCGACGATAACGGTTCAACGTTCTGATATTCTCCATCGCCGACCCTGAAGTGCAGCCTTTTCTGCCATCCCATCATTCATTCATTGCCTCTCCCGCCGAAGCGGAAAAGGAAGTCTCGCCCTCCGATGCGCCGTCTGAGCAAGGAGTGAAAATCAACCGATGCAACTTGTCGGGGCGGTGCCTCTGTGCCAGCCCGATGGCGGTCACAGAAGCGGGCTGGCAGGGACGCGCCGCCCCTACGAATGCCCCTCCACGTGGGCAGACGGCAAACACCGACGCAAGGTCGGCGGGAGGGTCAGCAAAGCAACTACGACCTACTGCCTGCAGACCATCGCCCCGCGACGGCGTCGCGGGCGACTGTTGAACTGGGGGACAAACGGTGTCAGAACTTCTCATCTACAACGGTCACGTCATTGACCCAGCAAACAACATAGACGATACGTTGGACGTTCTCGTGCGCGACGGGGTGATCGCCCAAGTCGGCAAAGGGTTGAAGTCGCGCAACGGGCAGAAGATCGACGCGCGGGGCTTGGTCGTCGCGCCCGGTTTCATTGACCTGCACACGCACCTGCGCGTGCCGGGGCAGGAATACAAAGAGGACATCGCCAGCGGCACGCGAGCCGCTGTGCGCGGTGGGTTCACCACGATTTGCTGCATGCCGAATACGACGCCGCCGATTCACTCGCCAGAAATTGTGCGGGCGATCATCGAGCAGACGGCGCAGGAAGGCTTCTGCCGCGTGCTGCCCGTCGCCGCCGTGAGCGTGGACTTGCAGCATGAGGTGTTGACGGAGTTCGCGCTACTCAAGGAGGCGGGGGCGGTGGCGGTGAGCGATGACGCTTTTCCCGTGCAGTCGGCGGGGTTCATGCGCCGTGTGATGGAGTATGCGGCGATGCTGGATATGGTGGTGATGACCCATCCCGAAGACAAGTCGTTGAGCGAAGGCGGCGCGATGAATGAAGGGGCGGTGTCCGCGCTGTTGGGCTTGCGGGGGATGCCCCGCGAGGCGGAGGAAATCCACATCGCTCGCAACATCATGCTCGCAGCGAAGACGGGTTGCCGCTTGCACGTTCTACACGTCAGCACGGCTTATGGCGTTGCACTGGTGCGCCGCGCCAAAGCCGAGGGCGTGCGCGTGACGGCGGAGGGTTGCCCGCATCATTTCACGCTGACGGACGAAGCCGTCATCGGCTACGACACCAATACCAAGATGAACCCGCCGCTGCGCACACAGGCCGATGTGGAAGCGGTGGTAGCGGGCTTGCAGGACGGAACCTTGGATGCCATCGCCACTGACCATGCCCCGCATGCCGCGCACGAGAAAGAGGTCGAATACGACAACGCGCCGTTTGGCATCATCGGCTTGGAGACGGCGTTCGGGTTGACGATGCGGCAACTCGTGCGGACGGGCAAGATGAGTTTGCGCGACGCGCTCGCTTGCCTGACCGCGAAACCTGCGCGAGTTCTCGGCCTTGACGCTGGCACGCTCTCCGTCGGCGCGCCCGCCGACATCACCATTTTCGACCCCGACGCCGAGTGGGTGGTGGATGTGAGCCAGTTGGCGAGCAAGTCGAAGAATACGCCGTTTGGAGGGTGGACGATGGTGGGCAAGGTGATGGAGACGATTGTAGCAGGGCAAGCCAGAGGATAGGGGACTGGTCTTGGGATTGAGGCAACTCGCAGCAAGGTTCGCGTTGCCTTATTTGCCGATGCGCGAGTTGGCAACCTCAAAATAACAGGAGGGCGGTTGTGAAAGCCATCTTAGTTTTAGCCGACGGCACGACATACGAAGGCACGTCCCTGGGGGCGACGGGACGGGCGATTGGAGAGGTCGTGTTCAACACGAGCATGACGGGCTATCAGGAGATTCTGACCGACCCGTCTTACAAGGGGCAGATCGTCGCCCTGACCTATCCGCTCATCGGCAACTACGGCGTGAACGATGAGGACGTGGAGTCCATCGGTCCGCAGGTGGCAGGGTTCGTCGTCAAGGAGATGTGCGATGCCCCCAGCCACTACCGGTCGCAGGGCGATGGTGACGAGTTTTTGAAAAAGCATCACATCGTCGGCATCAAAGGGGTGGATGTGCGCGCCCTGACGCGCAAACTGCGCAACTACGGCGTGCTGATGGGCGGTATTTCGACCGAGGACACGCCCGACGAGTTACTGCAACGGGTGCGGGAAGCCACCGACTACGGCAGCATTGATTTCGTGTCGCAGGTCACCACGCCGCGCCCTTACGTCTGGCGCCACAATCGCCCCGATTACCAGTTGACGCTGAACATGGACGCAGCGCTGCGCGTCGTCGTGTTGGACTGCGGCGTGAAATACAACATTCACCGCAGCCTGACCGCGCGCGGCTGCGAGGTGATCTGTGTGCCTTGCACGACGAGCGCGGAAGACATTCTCGCGTTCAACCCCCACGGCATCGTGCTCTCGCCCGGGCCGGGCGACCCCGCCCTGCTGGGTTCCATCATCGCCGAAGTCAAGCAACTGCTCGGGCGCAAGCCGATCTTTGGCATCTGCTTGGGGCATCAGTTGCTGGGCTGGGCGCTGGGCGGCAAGACCTTTAAGTTGAAGTTCGGGCATCGCGGCGCCAACCACCCGGTTAAGGACTTCACGACGGGGCGCGTCTACATCACGTCGCAGAATCACGGCTACGCTGTGGACCCCGACAGCCTCAAAGACCCGCGCGTCGTGGTGTCGCACATCAACCTGAACGACAACACGGTGGAAGGCTTGCACCACACGGAGTTGCCGATTATGTCGGTGCAGTATCATCCCGAGGCGAGTCCGGGGCCGAGGGATAATGGGTATTTGTTTGACCGGTTTATTGAGATGATGAAAGAGGCGAAGTGAGGAGAGAACAATGGCAGCCACGGTTGAAATGCTCAAAGCGAAGATCGCCCGCATCCGTCAGGAGTTGGATGAGATAAGCGCGATGTTAGAGGCGATGTCAACGAGCCAACCTGTTGTGAAGCCGCATCCGCTGGCGGGCATCAAGTTCGCCGACAAAGAGCCGCTGCGGCAGGCGTTCGACGCCCTATTTGCGCGCATGGGCATCAGCCACGTCCAGCCCATCGGCGCGGAGAAGTTGCAGGAGATGATGCGGAAGGCGGGCATCAAGCCTGAGGATAACATCTTCAGTCGCGGCATCATTGAAATGCGAGAGGAGTAGTAACGTGAACTACTTCTACTGGGACGCCAGCGCACTCGGCAAACGTTACACGGCTGAAGTGGGAACGACATTAGTCAACCACCTATTTGCCGGCGTTTCTAAAGACCGCTTGATGGCGCTCTCCATTGCCATTGGGGAGGTCACTTCAATCATGGTGCGCAGGCATAACGCGGGTGTAATTGGCGACGTAGAGTTCGCTCAAGCGTTAGCGGAGTTCAGAACCGAAGTTGTTGACGCTGCGGACTTTCGGCTGGAATCAGTCGCCGATAGCCTCGTTCGTGCCTCTTTAGACTTTATCGAACGGTATTCTCTCAATGCCACCGATGGCATCGTGTTATGTTCGGCGCTGGAAGTGGCAAACGCCCTGCGCGGCGGGGGCGACGACCTGGTGCTCGTTGCCTCGGACCTTCGCCTCCTCCGCGCGGCACAAGGGGAAGGTCTGACGACCTTCAATCCCGAACTGGACACACCAGCGCAACTGGACGCGTTGATAGCGAGTTAGATGGAGGTCTCATGCCCAAGCGTCGTGACATCAAAAAAGTCATGGTCATCGGCTCTGGTCCCATCGTCATCGGGCAGGCGGCGGAGTTTGATTACGCGGGGACGCAGGCGTGCCGCGCCCTGCGCGAGGAGGGCTGTCAGGTCGTCCTCGTCAACTCCAACCCCGCCACCATCATGACCGATACGGAGATGGCGGACCGGGTTTACATCGAGCCGCTGACCGTGGAGTTTTGCGAGAAGATTATTGCCCAAGAAAAGCCCGACGGCTTGCTGCCCACGCTGGGCGGACAGACGGGGTTGAACCTGGCAACGCAGTTGGCGAAGGCGGGCGTGTTGAAGGCGCACGGGGTCGAACTGCTCGGCACGCCGCTGGAGGCGATTCGCAAGGCGGAAGACCGCGAGGCGTTCAAGCAGACGATGCAGGAACTCGGCGAGCCGGTCCCCGAAAGCGTCATCGTCACGACCGTGCCGGAGGCACAAGCGTTCGCGCGGCAGATCGGGTTTCCGCTCATCGTCCGCCCTGCTTACACTTTGGGCGGCACGGGCGGCGGCATCGCCCGCGACATGACCGAACTGGCAGACATCTGCGCGCGCGGGTTGCACATGAGCATGATCCATCAGGTGCTGGTGGAGCGATGCGTCATCGGCTGGAAGGAGATCGAATACGAGGTCATGCGCGATGGAGCGGACAACTGCATCACGGTGTGCAACATGGAGAACCTCGACCCCATGGGCATTCACACGGGCGATTCCATTGTCGTCGCCCCATCGCAAACGCTCTCGGACAAGGAGTATCAGATGCTCCGCACCGCCAGCCTCAACATCATTCGCGGGCTGGGGATTGAAGGCGGCTGCAACGTGCAACTGGCCCTCGACCCGCACAGCGCGCAATATTACGTCATTGAGGTGAACCCTCGCGTGTCGCGTTCCTCCGCGCTGGCGTCCAAAGCGACGGGCTATCCGATTGCCCGCGTCGCTGCCAAGATCGCCATCGGCTTGCGGCTGGACGAAATCCCCAACGCGGTCACGCGGAAGACGTTGGCGTGCTTTGAACCCGCGCTTGATTATTGCGTGTTGAAAATTCCGCGCTGGCCGTTCGACAAGTTCCACTACTCCGACCGCCGCGTGGGGACGCAGATGAAGGCAACGGGAGAGGTCATGGCGATTGACCGCAGTTTTGAGGGCGCGCTCATGAAGGCGCTGCGCTCGCTGGAAATCGGCGTTTACGGCTTGCGCTTGCGGGGGATGGAACTGTTGAGCGAGATGGAGATCGAGGAGAAACTCCGCACGCCGACGGACGAGCGGATCTTCGTCATTGCTGAGGCGTTCCGCCGGGGCTGGCAGGTCGAAGAGGTGCATCAACTCTCCAAGATTGATCGCTGGTTCCTGTGCAAGATAGAGCGGTTGGTGGCGATGGAGACGCGGTTGCGCGGGCGGACGATGGACGAACTTACCCCGGAACTTTTGCTGGAAGCGAAAAAGATGGGCTTCAATGACCATCACCTCAGCGAACTCACGGGTTTGAAGGAGATGGACATTCGCGCGCGGCGCAAGCAGTTCGGCATCGAGCCGGTTTACAAAATCGTGGACACCTGCGCCGCCGAGTTCGAGGCGGTGACGCCCTACTACTACTCGACGTATGAGGTGGAGGATGAGAGGTGAGGCACTATGCCAACCGTCGAATTGGACACAAAGCAACTGGCACGGGCGATGCCCCAGTTAAACGGCAGAGGCGGAGTTGCAGGCGTTAGAGCCTCCCCGAAAACCGGGTAGCGCAGGCTTCCAGCCTGCCCAAAGTGCTGACAGGATGTGGGCGCTAAGCGGTTTGCGGATAGGCTCTTAGTGGACGAGGTGGAACAGCGCTCTTCGGCAGCAGGTCTCTGAACGCGCCCCATACACGGGCTACGACCTGGACACCAACAGCGTTGTTCCCTTATTCAACTCACGTGAGCGGGTGTGGGAGGAACACTTTACACGGGGCGATGAACCCAGCCAAATTATCGGTAAGACTCCCGCTGGGCGTGCCACCGTGGGGACGTTGGGGATGAACCGTCCGCGCGTGCTCATCCTGCGCTTGCGGTGGCAGCAGAGGAAGTTACATCCACCCAGAGTTTGACGACGTTTACTGGAGGTCATTCATGACGCAAGCTACAAAAGAAAAAGTCCTCGTCATCGGCGGCGGTCCGATCCGCATCGGGCAGGGGATTGAGTTTGACTACTGCTGTGTGCATTGCATCTGGGCGCTGCAGGAGATGGGCTACGAGGGCATCATCATCAACAACAACCCCGAAACCGTCAGCACCGACTTCGACACCAGCGACCGCCTATACTTTGAACCCCTCACCGCGGAGGACTGCCTGAACATCATTGACAAGGAGCAGCCCCTCGGCGTGGTGGTGCAGTTCGGCGGGCAGACGCCCATCAACCTCGCCGAGCCGCTGTTTCGCGCGGGCGTGAAAATTTTGGGCACGCCGTTCGAGTCCATCGAAATCGCGGAGGACCGCAACCTCTTCGAGTTGCTGCTGCGCGAACTGAACATTCCCAAACCCGCCGGGCGCGGCGTCACGTCGCTGGAGGAAGCCGTGCAGGTCGCCCGAGAGATCGGCTACCCGGTGCTGGTGCGTCCGTCGTTCGTCCTCGGCGGGCGAGCCATGGAGATCGTTTATAACGAGCGCGACCTTATATCCTATATGCGCCTGGCGGCGGACGTGAACCCCGACCGTCCCGTGCTGGTGGACAAATACGTCCACGGCAAAGAGGTCGAGGTGGATGTCATCGCCGACGGCGAGGACTGCCTGCTGCCGGGCATCATGGAGCACATCGAGCGAGCAGGCGTGCACAGTGGCGACAGCATGGCGGTCTATCCCCCCCAGTCGTTGAGTCAAAGGGTGATTGATCAGGTCGTTGAATACAGCACGCGCATCGCGCGTGCCCTGAAGGTGCGCGGCTTGATGAACGTGCAATACGTCGTGGAGAACGAGCAGGTTTACGTGCTGGAGGTCAACCCGCGCGCCTCGCGCACCGTGCCGTATCTCAGCAAGATTACCGGCGTGCCGATGGTCAACGTGGCGACGAAGGTAATGCTGGGCAAGACGCTCAAGGAGTTGGGGTATCGCGGGGGGCTGTGGCCGACGCCGCCGCACGTGGCTGTGAAAGCGCCGGTGTTTTCCTTCGGCAAGTTGACACAAGTGGACGTAGACCTTGGACCAGAGATGAAGTCCACGGGCGAAATCATGGGGATTGACGACGACTTCGCCCTCGCGCTTTACAAGGCGATGGTCGCCAGCGGCTATGATATACCGCGTCAGGGGGCGATTCTCGTCACCATCGCTGACCGCGACAAAGCCGAAGCCGCCAGCATCATCAAAGGCTTCGCCGACATGGGCTACCGCATCTTTGCCACCGAAGGCACGGCGCAATACCTGAAGCACGTGGGCGTGGAGGCGATTCCCGTGAAGAAAATCGAGGACGGACACCCGAACGTGCTGGACTTGGTCATCAACAAAGAAGTTGTCCTCCTCCTCAATACACCCACCGGCGAACGTCGTCCGCACCGCGACGGGATGCTCATCCGTCGCGCCTCCGTGGAGCATGGCGTTCCCTGCCTCACCTCGCTCGACACCGCCCGCGCCCTGCTGATTGCTCTGACGGCGCGGCGCAGCAGCGACCACTTGCAATCGTTGGCGATACAGGACTATCTCAAGTTAATGGTTGATGGTTGATCGCGTGCGCTTTCAGCTTTCCGGGTCTCAAAGTGCGGAAGAGCATTGGCTAAACGGTACAGGCTCGACGGCAAAAGTGCCTGTCCACCTGCCCTATCCTTTTGGCTGGATGCAGCCCATAAGGCGCATACAAGCAGAGCAACATGAAGCATAAGGTTATACCGAGCCACAGTTCCTCACACTCCTGTTGTCCCATATCAAGGGACTATCCAAAGATTGAGGAAAGCCGCTGTGTCTTCCAAGCGACGAGCCTTGCCTATTAGTTGACCGCTTATCGTATCCAGCAGGGGCGGGCGGGGCGCTCCCGCGGCGGCAAGCAGGGTCCGCAAAGTCAGAAAGTGCCCTTGCCCGCGCCGCAACCCGACCTGGAAGAGCAGTTTTTCGAGGAATTCATCGCATCGCTGCCCCGCCAGGTGAAGACCGGTATGTTGTTGGCCGATCGGGAGTTCGGGCGGTCAGGGTTCTTTGCCTTGCTCAAGCGTCGTCAGTGCCCGTTTGTCATTCGGACACGGGGCTATATCCGGATCCGCTATGCCACCTAAGAACGACTGACTCAAAACTCCCTGCTCCGCCTTGGTCAGACCGTCTTTTTGGAACGGGTGCAGTTGCGCCAACAGAGGTCGATCATAGTCAACCTGTCGTGGGTGTGGGAGCGGGGGCAGACCGCGCCGTGGTTTTTGGGCATCACTTTGACCGACCCGCCACAGGTCAAGCAGCTGTATCGGCAACGGATGCGCGTCAAGGGAGGGATGTGGGAGAGCAAAGGGCACTTGAAATTGAGCGGTTTGTGGCGGTGGCAGAACCTCGAGGATGTGCGCTGGATGCTTTGAGGGAGCTGTTGGTGCTGTTGTTTTTAGCCTGGTTGTATGAGCGCCGCATGCTGGTGGGGTATAGCAAGCGCCAACGAGTGCGGGGACGGCTCAGTTGATGTCGGTGGTGATTGCGTTTGTCAAGGAACAGTTAACTTGTGTCATCCCGGCCTTTACCTGAAACTGGGTATCAGTCAGTTAAAGAATAGGACACGCCGCAAATACGCAGCAAACCCGACTCTCTGATAACGTAGCAATTCTCTTTGAATCCTTGCAAGCGCCCATTGTTGCTCAGTCAAAGCCTTCCACACATTCATTATCTGTTGATCTATCGAATCCATAGTAGATTTAGCCCGTGTGCACACCTGGTGTTCTTGGTCGTTCAGGACCTTCCGCTGCAGTTGATATTTGTTCCTTATTCTTTGCTGTTCATATTGGTGGCGCTGGCGCGCTATTTGTTCTTCCATATTGAGGGAATTCTTTTGGCTAAGATATTTGTCTCTAATTCTTTTCTCTTCAGCTTGGGCATGCTGACGGGCCGTGCGTTCCTCATCGTTCAGGAGATTCCTCTGGGCGAGATATTTATCCCTTACTCGTTGCTTCTCAATTTGAGCACTCTGACGGGCAGCCTGTTCCTCATTATTCCAAGTCTGTCGCTGTGCTGCATATTTACTCCGGATCTTCTGTTCCTCATTTGGAGGCAATTGTTTTGACATACTGGGTTGAATCTCGCATTCCAACCTTCTCCGCCATCTTACCACAGCATTTGTGCGCACATCACCAAATCCCCAAATTCGCCTTACTCTCCAATAATCTACATCTGCAGCAGTACGGATACCTTCTGCAATCAGCCGCTTTTTGAAGGTTGGACCAATGCCATAGATGTTCATTGTCTGAATACTATACTGAGACAATTTTGAAGCCATATATTGGCTCTGAAGGGCTGCCAATGCGTGGCGGATTTCTTCGGCTTCCTGCATATCTGCGTTCTGTCGTCTCACAGATAGACTAGTGAGAGTTCTCTGTAGATTGTTATTCACTTGATTGACTTCGTTGGCTTCTAAACTGTCTATGTTCTGACGCCGTGTATTTAGGTCGTTAAGATGTCTTTGTAGAGCGTCATTTACTTGCTTGAGTTCACTCGCTTCTGATTGCGCAATAGCCTGACGACGCGAGGTTATATTGTTTAAGCTCCGCTGCAATATGTCTGACGATCGTTTCATTTCAGCAGCTTCCGCCTGGGCAATGACGTTTAACTTCTGCCTGAGATTAGTCAATTCTGCGGTTTGTCGTTTTTCTAATCCCTGCCGCTTGTCCTTCAGAGCCTTTAATGCCTTTTCTCGTTCTCTGATATTCCTGCAAACTTCTACCTCTTTTGCCTTTAACTGCCTCTTGGCAATAACAGCTGGAGCAGCCTTATACCTAGCAACGGCAAAGAGACCACCGCAAAACAGCAAAGTAGCAGCAAGTGAAACAGAGAGCGGAATGGTAATTAGCCCAGAATATAGCTCGCTTGCTACCAGGACCAAAGCAACTATCATCAACGCAAAAATAATCCTGTCAAGCACACATGGAAGGACAAAGGGCTCCTCTATTGATTTAGAGTCGTTGAGATGGTCAAGCACCCATATTGCGCCCGGCGGTTGCAACTCTGGTGACTGCTTCGTCTTTTTGGAAGACTGTTGTTGCGTCTGTGAAATAGAAATAGGAACGTGATCATCCAGCCAGGAGGGTCTCCGTGTCGTCGAGGTGACTTTGTGAAAGTCATCAGCAACTACACTCCCATCTAACGCGGGTATGTGGGAAGGCGCAAGGAAGAGAAGGCTGCGAAACTGAGAGGTGAGAAGCATAAGGCGGGTATCTTGGCTCTGGTTAAGTTCGGCAAAGACGACCGACGATTCTGGGTCTTTGAAGTCTTCCTTCCGAAACAGCAGACACTCATCGCCACCATTAACTCTGTGCCATATATCTGGACGCAGGCTGCAGGCGATAAGCGACAGATAGATAACCCACGCTGAAAAGTTATCTAAGTAGAATCCGGAGTCCACATCGGTGCGGGCAGGATGCTGATAGTTAGGGTGTCCAAGTTCTCGGTTTCGGCTACCCACAAGTGCAGGCACAATCATACCATCATAATCTACAAGCTTCAAATCCCCACTGCTGGAGACCAGAATGTTGCCATGTTGAAGATCGCCATGGATTATTTGGGCTCGCCGTAAAGCCTCCACCATCTCTGCAAATCGCCGCGCTAACCCCTGTAATCTCTGAGGGGTGTTAAGGTTTTTCTTGATGTATTGGTTCAGCGGCTCTCCTTCTACCCATTCCATCTTGACGATAGGATACCAAGTGCCATTGACGCGAATTCCGCTTGTCAGGTATTGGAACTCTACGAAGAAGGGCATTTTGTTGCCTGCGAGGTGACGACTAATTGCGTCGTAGCGTGGTTGCAAGTCAGCAACATCACGGGTAAAGCATTTCACAGCCCAACGACGTGAACCATTCCTAATCTGATAAACAGTGGCGAAGTTTCCAGCACGCGGTTTGGGCAGGCTAAGTTGATTAAGCTCCACTTGCCCCCCTTGCAGTTCAGGGTCATGGAAGCAAAGACTTGGCGTCTGAATCACCATCTGATATTCTTGGTCTGACGGCAAGCGCATAGGGCATCCCTACACTTGTCATGGAGTCTTTGGCTGCGACGTGCTTAAGATATCAACACGCAAAAGCGTAGTATCATCGTTACGAATTTGCTTCGTATCTCTTAAGTGTTCTACGAAGGCGTGAAATTTAGCATCTGTATCGCAGGCGCACAAGTCATCCCACGGTTTACGCTTCACCTCCAATTCTTTTAAGAACCACTGGGCAAGTGCGTCAGTCATCAGAAGAAAGTAGTCACCTTCACTACAGTCACCGTGAACTTGCTGAACGTGAGCGACTATGTTAGCATTATTAGATTGATTACTAGACAGTAACACAGGGGAACTGTTAAACTGTCCTGACTGTTTAAGTGGGAAAGCACGGATACACTTATCACCGCGGATATGAAAAAGACAACTATCTCCCACAGCAATGGCATACCATTGCCCGCCATATTTTACTTCGAGTCCTACAAGAGAGGAAAACGCGCCTAAACGTGCTTTCATCTCAGCATACCAACTCAGGTCCTCCCACTGGATAGAACGATACCAACGGTCTTGGAGCGGTGACAACCAGTCCCTAATCGCCTGATAGGAGTTGGCTCTAAGTGGGTCTTCGACGAACCCCTCGACCAACAGCCGCGCCCACCGTTGCGCGAAAGAAGATTCTGTTGCTCCATCTGCAACCGCGAACCGAAGCGTCCGCGGATTGGAGTCAAATGCATCGTCGTTTTCGTGTGAATCGTTCCCGTCTTTTTGAACCCAGAGGGTTATGACCTTTACCTGCATGTCGGGTGATACTCCTCATCGGAGATTGCTTGGACGTGTGCCAATATCCAAGAAGCGAATTACAGCAATTATGTCGGCGTTGAATACAAAACCGCGTGTATTCCCTGAAACAGCAATCCCTTCCCGCTGAACGATGTCCCGCATAAAGTCAGGCATGACACTTGACATACGAAACAAAAGCCGTGCATACTCGTCGGGCAAACTTCCTTCGTTATCGGGAAACTCAATTGGCTGTGCCCGCTGAGACGATATATGAACGTTGAATAGGAGTACGTTCCCATCGCTTGTTGAGATACTCTTGATTGCTTCTGCTGCAGTCGTCGGATCTCCGTCCGTTGCCTCACCGTCAGTAATGTTGATGACAATAGGCGGGAAACAAAACGGGTGCGCATCCACCCACTCTTGCACGATGGACCTCGCACGGCTGAGTGCTTGACACATCGGCGTGCCGCCGTTGGCAACAGGATCAAACCAAATAGGAAACCTTACAGGCTGCTCTACCAGGCCTCCCACTCCGTCCTCAATCTTCCTTGTGCGTTGTTCAAGACGGGTAGGGGCATTAGCAATCTCGCTGATAGGCACAAGTTCCCTACCAGTAAGCGCACCGCCAAAAGCAGCCCCAACGGTCGCTCCATAGCCAATGACACCCACGTGGTAATAGTCACGGACGCCCTCATCTCTGGTGCATTTGATGACCAAATTCTGAAGCAGGCGATTAATGGCATCGGCTACACCATCTGCCTTCCTCCGATTTGGCTCACCCGCCCCAAATGGGTCAGACATCGAACCTGACTGGTCAATCAGAAACAGAAAACAACTTGGATTGGCACGGCTAATCTCAGCAGTGTAAGGCATCATGTATCACCCCTAAGATTTACGCAGTTGCCTGCACAACCACTGTCTAACCAGTCATTATACGCCCTTTAAAGAAAAAGTCAAGCATCCAGTAGAAAAAGATTTTAGGGACACCACCGACTGGGACATAATCCCTTTGACAGACAGTTTGTGATCCCAGCCAAGGAGGACCTCTCCTAGGGCGTCCCGTCTCTCTACTGCCACTCTCGGGCTGTTTTGTCAAGGGTGCAAGGTGCTATTAACCAATGGTGCTAGTTTGAGTCATGGGGTATCCTTAAGGTCAAATCCAATCGAGGAGGTAACCCATGACTACGGACGATATGATCCTTTACATCTTCTGTTTTGTGGATGACCAGATGCCTAAACTTCTGCGCCATCCTCAAGCCAAACTGTATCCGAGCGAATTGGTCACGATGGGCATTTTGTTTGCGCTCAAAGGCGGCTCCTTTCGTGCCTTCTACCGCTGGTTGAGGCGGGACTACGGCGACTGGTTTGGTGATGGGACATTACCCGACCGCACACGCTTGCTGCGCCTGCTGAAGACCCACCGAGACTGGTGCAACTATTTCCTCGCCCAACCCACGTTCTTGACCGTCCTAGACAGCTTCCCTCTCGAGTTGATTTTTCCCATCCGCCAGGGACGCAGCCCCCAGCAGGTGGGCAAAAAAGGCCGCGACAAGGGACGTTGGAGCGTCGGAATCAAACTGGGCTGGCTGCTTAACAGCCAAAACCGCGTGGTAGCATGGGATGGGGATACGATGAACGTGTGTGACAAGCGCTTCAACCCCCTGGTCCAGCCGTTCATCAGTCGGACGATTGTCCTGACCGACGAAGGATTGCGCGACCAAGACGGCGTTGCAGAGAACAGGAAGATTTGCCGACGGGGGACTTGGAACGAACGCATGGGCATAGAGACCGCCTCTTCGTTGTTGAGGTGGTGTGCGGTCTGAAGACAATTCGGCATCGTCTGGCGGCATACATGCACATGGGTCTGGCGTTCATCGCGGCGATGTTCAATGGGCTTGGGGTGTCTTGGACACGCTCCATCCCGACGCCGAGCCTCACCGGATGAGCATCGCCGAGTTCGCTCTCTAAAAACTATCACCAAAGGTTATTATTCTCGTGATGGACATAAAAGCGGTATCGTACTCCAGGCTCTAAACCGGTCACATCAGCCCAGAGTATAGCATTAGTTCCTGCATCAGCCAGATGCTCTGGACAATCACTGAGGAATGTGCCACCTCCACCTGCTGACCCTGGTGAACCAAAAAGGGTAGGATTACTGAAACCTTGCTGCTGGCGGATAGATTAGTTCAACAGTGTTAGGGCAAATGTGTCCCCCTTAGTATGCCGCCGACAAACATCACGTAAAGACAGCCAGTCATCTCGATATCCCCTCATAATCGCAGGGCGGTATCGGTGTATACGGTCCTCGTCTCGCCGACCGTCTTCCGCTATTACTGCCACAAAATACGGACGTGGATCACTTAGCGATGCTACGAGGGTCGTGACCACGGCTCGCGTGGGGGAGAGGGGCGGGTTGGAAATTGACTTTTCATCCAGTTTTATCAAGTCCCAATTGAACAGCAGCGCGCGCATCTTCGATGGCTGGCGCGGCGGCGCCGCACCGGGTTTGCTTAACAGACAACTGACCTCCAGGTTCGTCTGTGCCCCCGTGCTCCCCGTCAAGCGCAGGCGAACATCGTCTAATGTCAGATGCTGCTCTGTATTCTTGTGGCTCTCGGAGTCAAACAGGTGCTCGGTGAAAATTTCAAAAGAGTAAAACCCGCGGGGCATCACCTGCTGTTCACCAGTCACCGGGTCAGGGTCGCCCTTGCCGTCCCAAACTTCGACCTTTGAGCCTGGGGCAGTGTCGGTGAACTCATTGCCAGGATCTACTTGGGGGTTATAATACAGGCTGCGCACCCTCTGCCCGCTCAGGTCAAAGATGTGCACGCGCTTGCGCAGCGGCGGACTGCTGATGGGGGCAGCGTGCTCCAGAGTCCATGTGATCTGCAAGGGCTGACCCACATCCGGGTTCCACAACAGGTACTCTGGGGTCACATCCCAGAGGATGGTAGTAATCACCGATACCAACACCGAGTCGGAGGCAATCGAGGTGCTGGGAGGAGGATAATGCTTGCGGAACTGAACCTCGACAGTGAGTCTGTGCTGTTGCGGGCGGTGGGTGAATCCGGTGCCCGGCGGCGACCAGGGGATCTGGTTGAGCATTTATTGTGATCGTCGTCCCATCGCCGATCTCGGTATCTGCCGTGGGGTTGGTGATGGTGACCGTGCCCATACAAAGTCCTCCTTGAAACTTCCTCTGCTGCTATGCTACCCATAACCGGAAGAGGCTAAACAGTGGCTCATAGGCTTCAACTCTTCGATTTGACAGTCTGCCCGTTTTCCGATAAACTGTCAGGCAGAACGCGGGAAAAGTCGCTGATGACAGGCTATCATCAGGGGTGACCTTGATACCACCGATGACCACAGAACAAAGACGGGCTTTGATCATGTTGGCGCAGCGGCGGCAGCACGCGGGCGCGGGCAGCCGCCGCGAATTCTTGCTGGGGAGGACAGCGAACGTGCAGTGGCTTGACCTCACGTCAGTTCTCTCTCCCATCGGCTGGGCCGTCGTGGGTGCCGTTGCCACGCGCCACTACATGCCCGAGCGCATGACGTAAGACCTTGACATTGTTGTTGCCGTGGCGGACAGCGCCGAGGCGCGGCGCAAACTGAAGGAGGCGGGGTTCGTCTATCAGGGCGAACTTAGCATCGGTGGCTCGTCGTGGACGGCGCCCGATGGGACTTCCGTTGATGTTGTAGAAGGGACAGAGGAGTGGTGGGACTCCGCCATCGCGGAGGCGCAGTCCAACCGCGACGCCCAGGGCTTGCCTATTCTCCCGTTGCGCTATCTGGTGCTGATGAAATTCCACGCCGGGCATGTGCAAGACCTCGCCGACGTGACCCGCATGTTAGGGCAAGCCGACGACGAAACGCTCGCGGCTGTCCGTTGCCTGTTTGCACGTTATCCCCCTGATGAGCAGGGAGACCTTGAAAGCCTGATTGCGTTGGGCAAACTGGAAATGCAATCGTAAGAAGGAGCCCCATGCCATCCGTAATTTCTGCTCCTATTCTGGCTCACCGCGAAGTCGCCCCGCGTCACTTCGTCCTGACGCTGCACGCGCCGCCCATTGCCGCGTCCGCGCAGCCCGGGCAGTTCGTGCAGGTGCGCGGCGTGGACTGGGTTGACCCGCTGCTGCCGCGTCCGTTCAGCGTCATGCGGGCGCACCGCGACAAAGGGGACATCGAGATTCTCTATCGCGTGGTGGGCAAAGGGACGGCGTTGATGACCCGATGGCAGCCGGGAGGGAACGCGCAGGTATTCGGACCGCTGGGCAAACCGTTTCAACTCTTCCCCTATGGCGCGCGGGTGCTCATCGGGGGGGGAGTGGGTATACCGCCGCTGCTGATGCTGGCGGAGCAATGCGGACGACGGCCCGAAGCCATGCGCGCTGCGACCGTGGTTTTGCAGGGGGCGCGGACGGCGGATCAACTGCTGTGCGTGGAGGACTTTCAGCGCACGGGTGTCACGTTGGAACTCGCCACCGACGATGGCAGCACGGGACATCATGGCTTGGTGACTGACCTGCTCAAGCCTCATATCTCAAGACTGCAAGCGCGATATGGCACAGTCGAAGTTTTTACCTGCGGTCCGATGGCGATGATGCGCGCTGTCGCCGAGACCTGCCGCGATGGGGGCGTGGGTTGTCAAGTCTGTCTGGAAGCACCGATGCCCTGCGGCTTCGGCGTCTGTATGGGATGCGTGGTGAAAGTGCGCGGGGCGTGGGAGATCGGGCAAGGGTCGAGACGCATCAAGGGCTGGACGATGGAACGTCATTACAAACGCGTGTGCCACGATGGTCCCGTCTTCGACGCCAATGAGGTGGTCTGGGATGAGTAGCGACCAGTTACCAGTGAACAGTGACCAGTTGTTAGTGACCCCTCACCAGCAACGGGCGGGCAGGGACGCGCCGTCCCTGCAAATCCACATTGGTCCCTTGTGCCTACGCAATCCCGTGATGACCGCCTCGGGCACGTGCGGTTACGGCGAAGAGTTAGCGGAGTTTGTGCCGCTTGATAAACTCGGTGCGATTGTCACCAAGACGGTGACGCGGCATCCGCGTGAGGGCAATCCACCACCGCGCGTGTGCGAGACGGCGGCGGGGATGCTGAACGCGATTGGCTTGCAGAACGTCGGTATTGAGAGGTTCATCAGCGATAAGTTGCCGTTTCTGCGTGATGCAGGAGCAACGGTGATCGCCAACATCGCGGGCGAAGATGTAGCAGAGTTTGCGGAGTTGGCTCGGAGATTGGATGGGGTGGGAGGGGTGGCGGCGATTGAACTCAACCTGTCCTGCCCCAACGTGGCGGGCGGGTTGGATTTCAGCACCGACCCCCAGTTGACCGAAGCGACCTGCGCTGCGGTGAAGGCGGCGACGCGGTTGCCCGTGATTGCCAAACTGTCGCCGAACGTGACTGACATCGTTGCGATTGCGAGAGCGGCAGTCGCAGGGGGCGCAGATGCAGTGTCGCTCATCAACACCTTAGTCGGCATGGCGATTGACGTCAAAACCCGCCGCCCGAAACTCGCCAACGTCACGGGCGGTCTATCGGGACCGGCGATTAAGCCCGTCGCGCTGCGCATGGTGTATCAAGTCGCGCAAGCGGTCAGCGTGCCCGTCATCGGCATCGGCGGGATCATGACAGCGGAGGATGCGTTAGAGTTTCTGCTCGCGGGTGCGAGCGCGGTGCAGGTCGGCACGGCGACGTTTACGAACCCGCGCGTGAGCCTCGACGTCCTCGAAGGCATTGAGCGATGGATGCAGGAAAATGGGATGGGGAGTGTGCAGGAGATTGTGGGGGGGCTTCGACTGGCGGAGCACGTTCCCACGTTGGCACGTTAGCACGTTGGCAGGTTGGCACGTTGGCAGGTTGGCACGTTGAACGTTCCAACGTTCTAACGTT
>JANWYM010000199.1 GCA_025055355.1 Abditibacteriales bacterium | reverse complement strand
CTCCTTGACCTTCTGGATCGCCTTCTTCTGGTCCCATTCAGGTTGTTGCGCAGGCCCTTGGCTAACGGCGAGCACCGCGCAAATCCCCGCAAGCACAATGACTATCAGCGAAGTTCTCACTCCCATGTTTGTTGACCTCCTTCTGTTAGGTAATGGCATATTGGTATCATCGCCGGTCGTTTACACTTAAGTCAGGGCTTGGGTTTCATAACTTTGGCGTTTCACCCCCTCCTTCGAAAATGCCTGTCATTGGGAGGAGCGCAGTGGTTGCGGGGAACGAAGCGAAGCAATCCCCTCCGCCGCCGTCTCCTCCGCAGGGGATGGCTTCGCTCCGCTCGTAATGACAAGCAAGATAATGGCAAGGGTAAGACTGCCACCTTCGACGTATGTCTAAGAGTCTATCCCCCAAAACCCATTCCAATGGAGGACTAACTTGGCATTATACCGCACCTGCGGTATAATCTGGCTCATACCAGATGATACCGCGCAGGTGAGAATTTACGCCGCATCAGCGAGGGGGCTAACCTCCCCAAGGGGGGATCGTGACGGCGAACGTGAACGGCGACGGGAAAGAACGTAGGGGCGGGCGTCCCTGCCCGCCCGAAGGAGCAGCGCGTTGACAGCACCTTGTTGTGTGCAACCTGCGCGGCAAGGGCGACCGCGACATCGTGCTGCCAACATCGGGCAAAGACCAGCGACCAGCCGGCACGTTCCCGGCGGGGACGGCTTCGCTGCGCTCGCAATGACAGGCATTTTCGGAGGAGGACAAAGAGAGCGAGTGATGCGCAGACAGCGCCGAAAACTTGGACCGAGCGAGGGGAGAGTTCTCAGTCGGCGGGAGTTCCTTCAATACACAGCGGCAAGCATCGCGGGCGTGACGCTGGCGGGCACGGCACAGGGGGAGACGCGCACCGTCTCCGATCTCGCCACCCTCAAAGACCTTCTGGAACATCGGGCGAACCCCGGTGACGTCATATTGCTCCAGCCGGGGGTGTATCTCCTGGACGTGCCCCGCCTCTCCGTGCGGCGCAGCGGCACGCCGGAGCGCCCCATCACTCTACGGGGGGTGATAAAGGACGGACAGCGTCCGGTCCTCGACGGAAGCAAGGTGAACGTGCAGCGCGGACTGCTCTACTTCTGGCCTGAGACCCACGATTGGGCGGTGGAGAATCTGGAACTCCGCCACGCGCGCGGCTCAGGCCGACCGGGGGCAGCCTTCAGCAACAACGCCGCCGCCGCTTACATTCAGGGGTCGAACATCACTTTCCGCAACTGCTATTCCCATCACAACGATAACGGCTGGTTCAGCACGCATGAGGCGGTCAACACGATTTTGGAGGGCTGCGAGACCGCTTACAACGGTAAGCCGCCCGGCGCGGCGGGCAACGCGACGCACAACCACTACGTCAACTCGCAGAGTCTCATTGTGCGCTATTGCTACATCCACCACAGCATCGAGGGGCAGAACTTCAAGAGCCGCTGCGCGCACGCCGTGCTGGCTTACAACTGGATTGAGGAAGACGGCGGTTACAGCGTAGAGGTCGCTTCGGGCAACGAACACAACACGCTCTGGATGGGCAACGTCATCGTCAAGCGCGCCGCCCCTGGAGGGCAACGCCGCCTGCTGGGAGTGGGGGACGGAACCGGCGTGGCGCGGGGGACGTTGACCCTGATTAACAACACCTTCGTTTCCACCCAGCCCAACGACCTGTTCCTCTTCAGTCACTCTTCAGCAACGACGGACCTGATGCTGTTCAACAACATCTTCTGCGGACCGGGGCGGCGTCTGTTTGACTGGAACGGCAGCGGACGTATCGAGGGGGCGAACAACTTCTTTCTCAAAGGCTTGGAGCCGCCGCCGGGATGTGTGGACAGCATCGTCGGTGACGCGCCGGGGTTCGTGAACCCGGAGGCAGGGGACTTTCGGCTGCGGGCGGACTCTCCCTGCAAAGACGCGGGCGTAGGGTCTCCGCGCTATCGGGACCGCGAAGGAAGGCTGGTGTCCATCGTCCCCACGCACCAGCCGCAGCGCCGCCGCGCAGGGGCGACGCCCCGCATCGTCGCGGCGCAATTGGACATCGGGGCTTTCGAGTTCAGCCCTTGAAGGAGGGGAGAATCATGAACAAACAACACTGCACCAGGAGACATCGTTTCGAGGCGGACGCCTTACGCTTAATATTTTTGACACTGCTGCTGTCCACTTCGACCGTAAGGAACGGACGTTGCGCTGTTCCTCCAGCGGAGAAATTAAGTCGTGGCTTGGTCGCGCTGGAGTGTGAGCGCGGCGTGTTTCTGAGTTGGCGGTGGTTGACGACGGATGCCGCCGACACGCGCTTTCAGGTGCTCCGCCGCGTCGGGAACGAGCGCCGCGCCATGCGGTTGACGGAGAAGCCTATCCCACTGACGCACTTCACGGACACGCAAGTAGAGCGCGGACAGACCTATCATTACCAAGTGCGCGCCGTCGTCGGCAACAAGGAGGTAGGGAACGGACGCCGTGCCGTTCCTGACGGACGCCGTGCCGTTCCACAGGAGGTTACGGTCACGGTCACGGGCAGCCCCAAGCCTTACCTTGCCATCCCACTGCAAGGGAAGTATCGGGTGCAGAAGGTCGCTATCGCCGATTTGGACGGCGACGGTGAACTGGATTTCGTCCTCAAGCAACCCGACTTCAACGTGGACCCCTATCAAGCCCCGAACTACTGGAAGCCCAGCCCCGACACTTACAAGTTGGAGGCGTATCGCAGCGACGGCAAGTTTTTATGGCGGCATGATTTGGGCTGGTCCATTGAGTTGGGGATATGGTATTCGCCTTACCTCGCTTACGACGTGGACGGCGACGGCAGAGCCGAGGTGCTGACCAAAGCGGGCGAGGGCGACCCGCGCGAACCGACGGGGCATGTGCAGTCCGGTCCTGAATACCTGCTGATGCTGGACGGGATGACGGGGAGAGTCAAACAGCGCGTGGACTGGATTTCGCGGGAGGGTTATGAAGATTACAATCGTGCGTGCAGGAACTTTCTGGCGATTGCTTACTTGGACGGGCGCACGCCTTCGGTCATCATGCAGCGCGGCACGTATGGCTTGATTCGCGTAGTTGCTTTGAACAAGGACCTGCAAAAAACCGTCTGGCAGTTTGAAGCGCCGCGCGGCAGCCCAGCGGCGGGTCAGGGGGCGCACTGCCTGCACGCCGCTGACGTGGACGGCGACGGCAAGGATGAACTGGTCATCGGCGCAGCATGCATTGACGACAACGGACAACTGCTGTGGAGCCTGAAGATGGGGCATCCAGACGTTTGCTACGTCACGGACTTTGACCCCGACCGCCCCGGTTTGGAAATCTTCTATGGCTTTGAGACGCGGCAGAAGCAAAACGGCGTATGCCTCGTGGACGCTCGCACGGGACAAATCCTGTGGGGCTGGGACAAACCGACGACGCACGTTCACAATCAGGGCATGGTCGGCGACATTGACCCAAGGCATCGGGGCATGGAGGGCTACGCGGGCGAGCGCGATTTGCCCGACCGCTGGCTTTACAGCGCCAAGGGGGAACTCCTCAGCCGTCAGGATTTAGGCACATTGTCGCCGCGCGCGGTGTGGTGGGACGGGGACGCGCAGAAGGAGGTCATCACGCGCGGGGGGCGTCTGCTGCATTGGGCAAGCCAAAAGGAGTTGCTCCGCATCGAAGGCAATGTCATCGGCATCGCCGATGTGGTGGGCGATTGGCGCGAGGAAATCCTGACCTGCGTGGAGGGCGAGTTGCGGATTTACACGACCACGACGCCGACGGAGTGGCGCTATCCGTGGTTGATGCAAGACCGGCAATACCGCCTCGGTGTCGCCGCGATGAGCATGGGCTACTTCTGCCCGCCGCAGTTGAGCCAGTGGGCGGCGTTCGAGCGGGTGGCGCCGTGATTCGTCCCCGTCGTCGGTTGTTTTTGAGGTTCGAGAACGAGGGCGACGACGAGGACGAGGACGATTTTCAGAGGAGAACTACGTGACCGACAAAGCCGCAGCACCGAAACCGATCTTAGCGGTAACGGACGTCGTTGCCATCATCGTGGGCATCGTCATTGGCGCGGGGATTTTTAAGACGCCCTCTCTCGTCGCGGCGAACACGGGCAGCGGCGGGACGTTTCTGCTGGTGTGGTTGTTGGGAGGCGTCGTCTCGCTTATCGGCGCGTTGTGTTACGCGGAGTTGGCGGCGGCATACCCTCACGCCGGCGGAGATTACCATTACCTCATCCGCGCCTTCGGGCGCGAACTCGCGTTTCTGTTTGCATGGGCGCGGCTGACCGTCATCCAGACCGGCTCTATTGCGATGCTGGCGTTTGTGTTCGGCGACTACGCAGCGGGGGTTCTGCCCGTCGGGGGCTATGCGTCTTCAGTTTACGCGATGGCGGCGGTGGTGGTGTTGACCGCGCTGAACGTGATGGGCGTGCAGCAAGGGAAGTGGACGCAAAATGTGCTGACGGCAGCGAAGGTGTTGGGGCTGCTGCTGGTCGCGGCGGTCGGCTTGTTCCGCGCGGCGTCCCCGTCGTCCGCCGCGCCCGCCGCGTCGTCCTCACCCGCCTTCGGCTTGGCGATGATTTTCGTGTTGCTGACCTTCGGTGGATGGAACGAAGCGGCTTACGTCTCGGCGGAGTTGCGGGACGTGCGGCGGAACATGGTGCGGGCGCTGTTAGGGGGCATCGGCGCGGTCACGGCGATTTACCTGCTGGTCAACCTCGCTTACCTCAAAGGCTTGGGCGTGACGGGGATGGCAAAGTCAGATGCTGTCGCCGCTGACTTACTGCGTGCTGCGCTTGGCGCCGGCGGTGCGATGTTCGTCAGCGTGCTGATTGCCGTTTCGGCACTGGGCGCGACCAACGCCTCCATTTTCACAGGCGCTCGCACCGCCTACGCATTAGGGCGCGACTTTGCGCTGTTCCGTTTCTTGGGTCGCTGGCGGGAGCGGGCGGACACCCCCGCGAACGCGCTGCTGGTGCAAGGCGTGATTTCGCTGGCGCTGGTGGCGTTGGGCGCGTCCACGCGCAAGGGGTTCGAGACAATGGTGGCTTACACCTCGCCCGTGTTTTGGTTCTTCTTCCTTTTGGCGGGGTTGTCGTTGTTCGTGCTGCGCACCAGCGAACCCGATGCGCCCCGCCCCTTCCGCGTGCCGCTGTATCCGCTCACGCCCCTGCTGTTTTGTGTGACCTGTGTCTACATGCTTCATTCCAGCCTCGCCTACGCAGTCAGTCAAGCGTGGAGCGTGGGCGCATTGACTGGCGTCGTGGTTTTGCTGGCAGGCGTGCCGTTCGCGCTGCTCGTCCGCCAGCGGGAAGATGAAAAGAGTTGACAGTTGACAGTGATGAAACCGTCAACCGTCACCTGTCAACCATTTTTAAGGAGTGGCTCATGTCTCAACTGAGACACCACGCCACAGGAAAATGTGATGGCGGCAATAACACTCATATCCCTAACGTCATGGCGAGCGCAGCGAAGATATCCCCGCCGCTGCAGCCTTCCCCTCCGTAGGGGATGGCTTCGCTCCGCTCGCAATGATAGGTCATTTCAAGGGAGGGAACAGTAAACAGTATGTTACATCGTCGCATCGTATGGTTGGTTGGATTATGGGTCAGCACGATCTTTGGTTGGGGCGTTGCGGGACTGGCGCAGCAGCGGCAGCCCGACGTGGTGTATGTGCCGACGCCGCCGGAGGTGGTGGAGGCGATGCTCAAGATGGCAAAGGTCGGCAAGGACGACGTGGTTTACGACTTAGGCTGTGGGGACGGGCGCATCGTCATCGCCGCCGTCCAGAAGTTCGGCGCGAAGCGGGGCGTGGGTATAGACATTGACCCGCAGCGCATCCGAGAGAGCAACGCCAACGCGCGCAGGGCAGGCGTGACAGAGCGCGTCAAGTTCTTGGAGCAGGACTTGTTCCAGAGCGACTTCCGCGATGCGACCGTGGTGGCGCTTTACCTACTGCCACAGTTGAACCTGCGCTTGCGCCCGATGCTGTTCCAGCAACTTAAGCCGGGCAGCCGCATCGTCTCCCACGCCTTTGACATGGGGGAATGGAAAGCCGACCAGACGGCGGACATCGGCGGACGCACCGCCTACTACTGGATGCTCCCCGACAGCGCGGCTGGCACGTGGCGATGGAGCGTGCCGACGGCGGACGGTGAGCGGCGGTTCCAGTTACGCTTGCGGCAGCGTTTTCAGACCGTCAGCGGCACGCTCAGTGTGAACGACCGCGAGACGCCCATCATGAACGGCAAGGTGACCGGTTCGCAGTTGACCTTCACCGTGCAGCGCGAGGTGCAAGGGGAGCCAGTGACCTTCCGCTACAGCGGACAGATCAGCGGCGACACCCTCAAAGGCAGTATAGACATTCAGGGCGGACCGTTTGCGGGCACCCGCGAGTGGACGGCGCAGCGCGACAAGGTCGACCTCGTCGGTACGTGGCGCTGGTCCGTCGACGGACGATCGCTTGCCCTGCGCATCGAGCAGCGCAACGGGCAACTGGTTGCCACCCACTTGGCGGGCAACCAGCCAACGCCTGTCGAGCACTTCTACGTCTGGGGCGGGGGTGTTTACTTTATACTGGGCGGGGGCAGCCAGCAAGCCTACGAAGCCCTCGTCGAGGGCGACCGCCTGGTGGGGGTGATGAGCAGCAACGGTGGCACCCCCAAGCCGTGGACAGCAGAGCGGGAGAAGAGGTAACGAAAACTCTTGGCGGCAACAGCAACCCGAATCTCCCCATGACGTTAAAGCATTATGCTACTCCAATCAAGCAGGTTCAAGCGAGATCACGGAGACGTTTGAGATCGCTTGAACCTGCTTCAGACTTCAGCCTCGTGCTTTAACATGCAGTCAACGCCTGTGGCGCGGTCTCTGACCGCGCCACATCGGGGGACGCAAGGGGTGAACGTGGCTCTGAACCTCGAAGGTATCCGCCGCGAACTGCGACGCTCCCCCTTACTCTATGCCGATTGACTGCTATGGGCATAACGGTATCTCGGCAAGGCTGACGATTCCTGAGAACACAACCGCACCGATGAAGAAATTAAGCAGAAGCGATTTTGAGCGACGCAAACGGATAGGGCAGCGCACTTGGAAAGCGAAGTTTGAATAGTGTTTTAAGCTGTGATATACTCAAAGTGATAATGGCAACGGTGACGATTTTTGGTGCCAGTCCATTCCCGAACCTGCCGCATAGGATAACCAAAATCGACGCACTGAAAGCCTGTGCCGTCCTGAAAAAGGAGTTGCCCATGTCTCAACTGAGACACCACGCCGCATGAAAATGTTATCCCGAGCGGAGCGAAGCAATCTCCTGCAAAGGAGA
>JANWYM010000198.1 GCA_025055355.1 Abditibacteriales bacterium | reverse complement strand
GCCCCGCCGTGAACATCGGGTTGTCGGTCTCCCGCGTCGGGAGCAAGGCGCAAGTGCGCGCGATGAAAAACCGCCGCGTGGCGGGCGGCTTGAAACTCGACCTGGCGCGGTTCCGCGAACTCGCCGCGTTTGCCCAGTTCGCTTCCGAGATGGACAAAGCCACCCAGGCACAACTGGCGCGCGGGCAGCGGCTGACGGAGTTGATGAAGCAGCCGCAGTATGCGCCGATGCGCGTCACCGATCAAGTCATGAGCATTTACGTTGGGACGAACGGCTACCTCGACGACGTCAACATCGCTGACATTCAGAAGTTCGAGCGGCAGTTTCTTGCCTACGTGCACCAACGCTATCCCGAAGTCGTCGCCGAGTTAGAACGCACTCAGGACCTCAGCGAGGAGTTGGAGGGCAAACTGCGCCGGGCCATTGAGGACTTCAAAACGAAGTTCCCCCTCCCGGAGGAGAAGTAAACCGACCAGGTCCAGGGTTAAGGGTTGCGGCAGCCCGCAACCCTTAACCCTGGACCTTTTGTCTCCCTGTGCCCAGCCTTCGCGACATCCGCCGCAAAATCCGAACGGTCAATAACATCAAGCAAATCACGCAGGCGATGAAGATGGTCGCTGCCGCGCGCCTGAAGAAGGTGCAGGACCGCGTGACGGCGGGCAAGCCGTATGCGGAGAAGTTGCAGGAACTCATGGGCTACCTCGCCCCACACGTCACGCAGATCCAGCACCCGCTCCTCGAGGTCCGTCCGATCCAGGCGACGGGCGTGGTGGTCATCGCGGGCGATAAAGGGTTGTGTGGCTCTTACAATAACAACATCATCCGCCGCGCCCAGCAGTTCTTGAACGGGCTGACGGTCAGCGAGAAACTGCTTATCACCATCGGGCGCAAAAGCACTGAGTTCTTCCGCAAACGCGGCTACCGCGTGCACGCGAGTTTCCCGCAAATCGGCGTGGACGCGCCGTATGCGGAGATCAAGCGGATTGCGGACGCCATCACAGGCTTGTATCTGAGCCAAACGGTGGACGAAGTCTATATCGCTTACACGGAGTTCGTCTCTTCATTGCAGCAGCGTCCGCAGGTGATCAAGTTCCTCCCGATCGAGCCGCCGCAGACAGAAACCACCGCTGGCAGAGGGACGCCCGAAGGCGCGCTGGAATACATCTTTGAACCGCCCGCCCCCGAACTGCTCGCCACGCTGCTGCCGCGCTACGTCGAGCAGCGCATTTATCACCTGCTGCTTGAATCGGTTGCGTCCGAATTCGGCGCGCGCATGACCGCGATGACCAACGCGACCGACAACGCGGGGGAACTCATCAAGGAACTGACCCTCGCCGCGAACAAGGCGCGTCAGGCGAGCATCACGAAAGAGTTGCTCGAAGTCGTGAGCGGCGCGGAAGCCTTGAAGGGTTGAGGGCTGAGAGGGACCCGGTGGACAGGTTGGCGGGTTGCAACCTGCCAGCGTTCTAACGGGCTCCCCCTCAACCCTGAACCCTTGCTGTGTCGGAAAGGATATAGCGTTTATGCCTGCCAGAGGCAAAGTGGTTCAAATCATCGGTCCCGTGGTGGACATCGAATTCCCCGGCGAAGCGTTACCTGAAATCTACCACGCCATCGAGATTTTAGACCCCAAACGTGACCGCCCGCTGGTGGCTGAGGTGGCGCAGCACCTCGGCGACAACGTAGTGCGCTGCGTGGCGATGGACTTCACCGACGGCTTGGTGCGCGGCACGGAAGCGGTGGACACAGGCGCGCCCATCTCCGTGCCGGTGGGCGAGGCGACGTTGGGACGGCTCTTTGATTTGTTGGGTAATCCGATTGATGAGCGGGGTCCTGTCAACGGTGATGAGCGCTGGCCCATTCATCGCCCCGCGCCCTCCTTCGATGAGCAGGGAACGGTGGCGGAACAGTTCGAGACCGGCATCAAGGTCATTGACCTGCTGGAGCCCTATCCGCGGGGGGGCAAGGTCGGTCTGTTCGGCGGCGCGGGCGTGGGCAAGACGGTGTTGATTACGGAACTCATCAACAACGTCGCCAAACAGCACGGTGGCGTGTCGGTGTTCGGCGGCGTGGGCGAGCGCACCCGCGAGGGCAACGACCTCTGGGTGGAAATGCAAGAGTCGAAGATGAGCGACGGGCAACCCGTTCTGAGCCGCACCTGTTTGGTGTTCGGGCAGATGAACGAGCCGCCCGGCGCGCGCCTGCGCGTTGCCTTGACCGCGTTGACGATGGCGGAGTATTTCCGCGACGTGAAAAACCAGGACGTGCTGCTGTTCATTGATAACATTTTCCGCTTCACCCAGGCAGGGTCGGAGGTGTCGGCGCTGCTCGGACGGATGCCCTCGGCGGTGGGGTATCAGCCCACGCTCGCCACCGAGATGGCGCAACTGCAGGAGCGGATTACCTCCACGAAGCGCGGCTCCATTACCTCGGTGCAAGCCATCTACGTCCCCGCCGACGACTTAACCGACCCGGCGCCCGCGACGACCTTCGCCTTCCTGGACGCGACCACCGTGTTGACGCGCTCGCTGTTCGACATCGGCATCTTCCCCGCCGTCGACCCGTTGGCTTCGACCTCGCGCATCCTCGACCCGCGCATCGTCGGCGAGGAGCACTATCAGGTCGCGCGCGGCGTGCAGCAGGTGTTGCAACGCTACAAAGACCTGCAAGACATCATTGCCATCTTGGGCATTGACGAGTTGAGCGATGAGGACAAACTGACCGTTGCGCGCGCTCGCAAAATTCAGGCGTTCCTGTCGCAGCCGTTCCACGTCGCGGAAGTGTTCACCGGGCGCCCCGGGGCGTATGTGCCGATCAAAGAGACCGTGCGCGGCTTCCGTGAGATCCTCGAGGGTAAGCATGATGACCTGCCGGAGCAGGCGTTCTACCTCGTGGGAACGATTGACGAAGCGGTAGAGAAGGCGAAGCAACTCGGCAGCGCGTAAAATGAGGGGATGATGCGTGAACCTGACGGTTCGCCCCGCCGCAGGGTCATCACTCACCAAGAGGGTGAGGCTCCTGCCGCATCGCAGGCTCCCGTGACGGGCTAATTTAATTTTTTGCGTCCAAGAGGACACAGAGCAAGCGTGGAGAAAAACCATGCCAGAGAAGAGCTTCCACCTTGACATCGTAACTCCAGAGCGGCTATTATTCAGTGGGGAAGTCACCTCGGTCGTTGCGCCGGGGGTGAAGGGGTATTTCGGCGTGATGGCGAATCATCAGCCGATGATCGCCGCCTTGAGTCCGGGCGTGCTGCGGGTCGAGGGAGCGGGCGGCGGTCAAACCGTCATGGCGGTCAGTGGCGGCTTTTTTGAGGTGTCCGATAACCGGGCTATCGTGCTGGCGGACACGGCGGAACTGGCGCAAGAGATCGACGTGCCGCGTGCCCGCGCCGCCTGGCAACGAGCGAAAGACCGACTGATGGGACGCCTGAAAACCGATGAGAAGTTGGATGTCGACCGCGCCCGCGCCGCGCTCCTGCGGGCGGCGGCGCGACTGAAAGCGGCAGGGCAAATCAAAGATGCATGACTTGACTCATGTCCAATCGCTCACTCTCCTCAGCCAGGCGTTGGACATGGGTCATGGGTCACAGCCTAAGGTGGTGGTCTCCGCAACCTCTTACAAGCAAACGTCGCAGCAACATCGTAGCATAGAGCATCGGGAGGGAGAACTATGGAAAAGATCTATGTCACCGGAGGCCCACCGCTGAGAGGCTCGGTGGAACTCAGCGGCAGCAAAAACTCATCGCTGCCAGCGTTGGCAGGAACCCTGTTAGCCAGCCACGGGGAATGTATCCTCCACAACATCCCCCCGCTGAGCGACATCTACAACATGCTGGACGTGCTGCGGGAGTTGGGCGCGAAGGTGTCCTTCTCCAACGGCACAGTGGTGGTCAACGCGCAAACGCTGCGCACGCACGTCGCACCCTACAAGTTGGTGCGCAAAATGCGGGCGTCCTACTACGTCGCCGGTCCGCTGCTGGCGCGGCTGGGGCGCATGAAGGTCGCTTTGCCCGGCGGCTGTGCGATTGGCACGCGCCCTGTGGACTTTCACAACGAAGCCTTCCGGGCGATGGGGGCGACTCTCGTCGTCGAGCACGGTTACACCATCGCTCGCTGCGACCGCTTGGTCGGCACGTCAATTTACCTCGACCCGCGCTGGTGTAGCGTGGGCGCGACGGTCAACGTCATGATGGCAGCAAGCCTCGCCCGGGGGGTGACCACGATTGAAAACGCTGCCCGCGACCCGGAAATCTGCGACTTCGCCGATTTCCTTAACAAGATGGGGGCGAGGATTCATGGCGCGGGCACGGCGACCATGACGATTGAGGGGGTCACCGCCCTGCACGGTTGCGAGCATACTGTCATCCCCGACCGCATCGAGGCGGGCACGTTCCTGCTGGCGGGCGCGGTCACGGGGGGCGACGTGACGGTGCATCCGATATCGCCCGGCGACCTGACGATGTTCCTGAACAAACTGCAAGAAGCAGGCGCGGAAATCAAATGCCTCAAAGACGCCATTCGCGTCCGCTGCCCGAGGCGCCCGAAGGCTGTGGACGTCATCACCCTTCCCTTCCCCGGCTTTCCCACCGACTTGCATCCGGCGTTCGTCGTTCTCCAATGTCTCGCCGAAGGGCGCAGCCTGATGGAGGAGACCATCTACGACGCTCGGTTCAAGTATACCGACGAACTGACGAAGATGGGAGCGGACATCACGGTCGTGGACAACCACCACGCCATCATTCGCGGCGTGGAACGATTGACGGGTGCGTCGGTCGAGTCCACCGACATCCGCGCCGGCGCCGCCCTGGTTCTCGCTGGGCTCGCCGCGCAGGGTGAAACCGAAGTCGGCGGCGTTCAATATATTGACCGCGGCTACGAGCGCATCGAGGAGAAACTCCAGCAATTAGGGGCGCAAGTCGTGCGCCTCTGCGATCAACCGCAGCCGCTGAGGATGGTGTCTTAAAGCGGCCTGGTCAATGGTCAATGGTTCACGGTTGATGGGGCGGACTGGCTTCAACTATTGACCGTTGACCAGGCAGGGCAGTGTTCGGTATCGCTAAAGACCTCGGCATAGACCTGGGCACGGCGAACGTGCTGGTGTATCTGCGGCGCAAGGGCATCGTGCTGCGCGAGCCGTCGGTGGTCGCCATCAGCCGCTACAATAAGAAACTCCTCGCGGTAGGCGAAGAGGCGCGGCAGATGTTGGGGCGCACGCCGGGCAATATCATCGCCGTCCAGCCCATGCGCAACGGCGTCATCGCCGACTTGACCGTGACCGAGCAGATGCTCGCTTACTTCATCCGCAAGATCTGCGGCGGCAGGATGCGCTTCTTCAAGCCGACGGTCGTGATTTGTGTGCCGTCGGGTGTAACAAGCGTCGAGCGTCGCGCCGTGCTGCACGCCGCCCGCGCCGCCGGGGCTAAAGAGGCATATCCGATCGAGGAACCAATGGCGGCTGCCATTGGGGCAGGTCTGAACATTACCGGACCTGAGGGCAACATGATCGTGGACATCGGCGGTGGCACGACCGACATCGCTGTGATCTCGCTGGGCGGCATCGTCATCAGCGACTCCCTGCGGCTGGGCGGCGCTAAAATGGACGAAGCCATCGTCCGATACATCAAGCGCGAATACAACCTGTTGATTGGCGACCGCACAGCAGAAGACATCAAAATCGAAATCGGCTCTGCTGCACCGCTGGAAACGGAAATGAAAATGGAGGTCAAAGGGCGCGATATGGTGCACGCCATGCCCAAGACGGTGGTCGTCAGTTCCGAGGAAATTCGTGAGGCGTTGTCGCAACCGGTCAACGCCATCTTGGAGCGCGTCAAGTGGGTGTTGGAACACACCCCGCCGGAACTGTCGGCGGACATCGTGACGCGCGGTATTTGGTTGACGGGCGGCGGCGCGCTCCTGCGTAACCTCGACCGCCTGATCTCTCAGGAAACGGGCATCCCCGTGTATGTGGCGGATGACCCGCTTTCCTGTGTCGCCATCGGCACGGGGAAAGCCCTCGAGCAACTGGATGCTCTGCACGAGAGTTATGTAGAAACGAGGTTTCAGTAAAAAAAGCCACAGTGAGCCGGGAGGCGAGCCATGATGCCAGAAAAAGAGGTGTCTGCTCCTAATGACCCGTTCATGGAAGGACGTTACAAAATCAGTGAGTTCAGAATTATCCTCATCGCATTAGCGGTCATTGCCTTAGTGGCGCTGGCTATCACTTGGTACACTCGCCGCAAACCCCCGCCGGCTTTGCCCCCTGCAACGGCTAAACAACCTTCCTACACGGTAGGCGCCTATCACACCGCACCTTACAAGATTAAGAGACTTCGGGTGAAATATCTGGGGCAAGCCGAGCAGTTTGGCGAACGCTACGACCACTACGAGGTGAAGGGAGTTATCGTCCGACCGACCGAGGAAGCCGCCAGTTCCGCCCGGCTGTTTATTACCCTGAAAAGCGGGTTGCTCACCGTGAAGAAAGTGCAGACCGTCGTGAGCGGATTAGAGGTGGCTAAAGAAAAGGAGTTTACTGTGCGTGTGCCGGACGAAACCTACGCGCGGGTCAGAAACGCCACCTTAGACTTTATCGTCATGGCAGACCAGGAGCGCCCCAAAACCCCGCTGCCGTAACAGCAGCCTATTGACCTCGGCATAAACCCGTCCGAGTTACTTTTGTCAGGGGTCAGATGTTCTTCTCCATCTCATACCGCGCCGTGATATAGCCCTGCGATTTGTAGAGGTTGACGGCGGCTTCGTTGCTGGCGGTGACGGTGAGGCGGATGCGGGTGATACCGCGCTGCCGAAAGTGCTGCTCCGTGAACTCCATCATCAGCCTACCCAAGCCTTGCCCGCGCGCTTCGGGGATGACGTAAACGTTATTGACGTAACCATACCGTTCCCCTGTCCAGCCGTTCTCGTAAGCGACCACCCACAGGAAGCCCACGATGCGCCCCCCTTGCTCGAGCACAAAAACCCCATGCATCGGGTCGTCCACCGCCCGACGCAGGTCGTGGCGGAAGGCGTTGAGGAAACGCTTGTCGACCACGAAGCCGGGAAAGTTAAGTGTGTAGGTGTCATACTGAAAAGAACACACCACGTCCGCGTCGTGGGCAAACGAGAACCGGCGCAAGACCAGGTCGCCCTGCTGCCACACCGCCGGCGCGACCGGCGTCGCCCCGTTGAACATGGGTCGCACGCGGTGCGACACCTCAATCACTTTGCGCCACGCTGCCAGTAAGTTCATGGGAGGAAAAGCGAAGGCGTCAAGGGGTGAAAAGGGAGAGGTTGGCAGGTGGGCAGGTTGGCACGTTGCAACGTGCCAACCTGCC
>JANWYM010000197.1 GCA_025055355.1 Abditibacteriales bacterium | reverse complement strand
GGCTCTTTGGAACTGAGCGCCTTTGCCGGTGCCTGAGCCATTATCCCTGTCGGTCTCATCGGCTGGAACGATTTCGTCGGGCGTGATGCCGAGTTCACTAATGTCGCGGTTTTTGGGGGTTAGATACTTCGCGGTAGTTAGGGCGACCGCCCCGCCGTGACGTAACTTGACGAGAATCTGCACGGAGGCTTTGCCAAAGGTCTTTTCGCCAACGACTTTGGCGACCCCGGTGTCCTGCACCGCGCCCGCGAGGATCTCCGACGCGCTCGCGCTGTATTTGTTGACCAGCACCACCACCGGAATCTTTAGGTTCAGGAAGCGGTCGGGGTCGGCCTCTATCTTCTCGATGTTACCTTTGCGATCTTTGGTGCTAACCACGGGACCGCTTTTGATGAAGCGACTGGCAACGCTGATGGCGACCTCCAGCAACCCACCGGGATTGCTGCGCACGTCGAAGATCAGCCCCTTCGCGCCGTCGGCTTTGAGGCGGGCAAAGGCTTTGTCCAGTTCACGGTCGCCCTTTTCGTTGAACTCCTGCAGTTTAATGTAGCCGATGCGACCGGGCAGCATCTCGTAAGTCACGGGGTGCAGTTCGATGCGGTCGCGCACGATGGTGATGTCCACTGGCTTCGTCTCGCCCTTGTGGAGAATGGTCAAGGTGACCGGCGTGCCCTGCTTGCCGCGAATAAGACTGACGACGACCCCAGAAGCCATGTCCTCCGTAGATTTACCGTCAATCTTCAGAATGCGGTCCTCGGCTCGAATGCCGGCTTTTTCGGCGGGCGTGCCTTCAAGGGTGCGGATGATGATGGGGACGGTTTTGCCGGTTTTCTCGTCTAAGATCACGTCAATGTGCGCGCCGATGCCGTAGAACTCCCCTTGGTTCTTAATCTCAAACTCCTCATATTCTTCGGGGCGCATAAAGCGGGTGAAGCGGTCCCCCAGCGATTTCAACATGCCGTCAATTGCGCCGTAGGTCAGGTCGCGGTCTTTCACATCGGTTCTGATGAAGTGTTCGCGAATGGCGCGCATGACCTCGTTAATGGTCTCATACGGTTTCATGTCGGGCTCATAAGCGGGAACGGCTGCGCCCTTGCTCTGCACCAGTTTGGCGATGGGCGACAACGGATGGCTCGCGGGTTTCGCGTTGTCTCCTGTGACCATACTGCACAACCCGTAACCCGCGCAGAACGAAAACATCACGACCACACCAAACTGCAATAAGCCGACCACTATGTAACTCATCTTCACAGCTAAGCCGTTGCTCCATTTCTTCTGCATAAACCAAACCAACCTTTCTCAGTATTCATGCTGCCTCAGCACGTCTGAGGAAATTATAACACAAATCGCGTCGCAGACCCCAACGCTTGCACGTTTTTTCCTCTGCCGGTGGCAGATTTACCCACGTTGTTAGATAACAAAACGCTTGCTGACGCTCCTCACAGCCCCCAGGGGGCAACACGCCGAATGAAAATCCTCCTCGTTGTCGTCCTCGTCCGCGTCGTCGGTCGCCCTTTGCGGCGTGAGAGCGAGGATGACGACGAGGACGACGACGATTTTTGAGGGAGGCAATGGGAAGGCAAGCAACCATAGCCAACAACGGGCAACCGTAGGGCGTTCACTTCGCGGTCGTATCGCTCCTCACTGTTCCCCTACCTCAGCGGGTTCACGGGCTTGCCGCCGCGTCGCACCTCAAAATGCAGGTGTGGTCCAGTGCTGACGCCCGTGCTGCCGACGCGGGCGATAGGTTGTCCGCGCCGCACGCGGGCACCAAGCGACACCAGCAGGGCGGAGCAGTGACCGTAGACTGTCGCGATGCCGTTGCCGTGGTCAACGACCAGCGTTTTGCCGTAAGCGCGCTTCCAACCCGCGAAAATCACTGTGCCGCTGGCGGCAGCGCGAACGGTCGCGCCCCAGGGCGCGGCGAGGTCAACGCCAGTGTGCCATTTTGCCCGGCGGAGAATCGGATGATAACGCGAACCGAACCGCGAGGTCAGCCGTCCCGCGACGGGACGCATCAGACCGTTGCCTAAGACCACCCACCGCCCGCTCAGAGAAGGACGCGGACGGCGCAGGCGGCGGATCAGGTTTTCAATCTCCCGCGAGGATTGTTCCAGTTCCGCGAGGTATCGCTCATGGGCTACGCGGTCGCTGTGAATTCGCGCCAGCAGTTGTCTTTCATGGTTGCGCTCGCGCTGGAGTCTCCGCTGCCGCTGGACGATAAGGGCGCGCAACTGCCGCGCCTTGTCGCGCCGTTCGACCCACAGGCGTCGAAACGCTTTCACCCGTGCGCGCTGGGTTTGGAGGCGCGCCATCAGATCGGCGTCGTAGTCCACGATGCGACGGAAAATATGCCGGCGGCGGAGGAAGTCAGAAAAACTCGTCGCGCCCAACAGGAGGCTCACCTCATTCAATCGCCCGCCGCGCTGCAGGGCGCGGAGACGTTTGCCGAAGGCTTGTTGATGGGCACTGAGGCGCGCCTGCGCCGCCTTCAGTTGCCGGTCGGTGATTTGCAGTTGCCGCTCGGTGCGGCGGAGGTCGCGCGTCGCCTGGCGCAGTTGGTGGTTTGTCTTTTCCAGATGCCGCTGGGTATCCTCCAACTCCGCGACGATGGACCGCTGCTTGCGCCGCAAAGCGCGCAACCGCCGCCGCACCGCCTGCGCCTGGTCCTGCTTCGTCTCCTTGCGCCGCAGCAGCGCCCGAATCCGCTCCTGCAACGTCTGGCTGCGAGCGGTCGGAACATGCCACGAGAGCATCAGGACGACACAAAGGATGACAAACCACCGTCGCATATCTGAGCCACGAGTTCATACCCCAGAACACAGGAAAAAATCCCTTGCAGCAAGGAGGACCACAGAAGCTTTGTCGGCTTACTTGGACCTCCCCCAACCCCTCCTTGGTAAGGAGGGGAGAGTTTTCGGAGAGGCTCTAAGTTTATAAGTTCTGTGTCCTGGTGTCAGACGCCCGCGCTTAGTCGGGGCGTTTTTTCCTTTTGAGGTATTCAGTCGCATTATGACGGCTCACACACGGCTAAAAATCGTCGCAGCGAAATGACGCTACCCGCCAATCCGAAGGCGACTCCGGCGAACAATAACAAAACCCACAATCCCTTCAATCCCTCAGCGTGCGCCAGCGGCAGGAACGGCAACGACGCCGACAGCCAGCGCACGAGCGCTTGATAAGACGCCGTCAACACCGCCCCCGCCAACGCAGCGCCGACGACGCCGTGAAAAACGCCTTCCAGCACGAACGGCACGCAGATGAACGCATCGGTCGCGCCGAGCAATTGCATCAAGCGAATCTCGCGTTGTCGGGCAAGCACCGTCAGGCGAATCGTATTGCCGACGATAAGCAGCGTCGCTAAACCCAACAAAATCACCGCTGCCCCACCGACCAACCAAACCACGCGGCGCAACGCGAGGACTTTGTTCATCAACGGTCCACCGAAGTCGACATGCTCTTTGTCCACGCCGTGGATCTGCTTGATGAGCGCGGCAGTCGCGGGCACCTGCTCCGGTGAGGCGACGCGCACATCGAACGAGTCCGACAGCGGATTAGACTCAAAATCGGCAAGGTCCATCTGCCGTCCCAACTGCTGCTGCAACTCTTGCCACTCCTGATGGCGCGAGACAAACTGGACGCTCTCCACGCCCGGGAGTTGTTCGATGCGCTGGCGCGCCGCCTGCAGGTCCTGAGCGGACAGCCCGTCCTGGAGCGGAACGTAAATTTCCACCTGCTGGGCGAGTTGCCCCGCCCACAGATTGAGGTTGACCGTCGCCAGATACATTGCACCTAAAAGGCACAGCCCGATGAGGACGGTGCTGACCGCCGCCACGCTCATCATCCCGTTGCGGCGAATGTTAATGAAGGTCTCCCTCAAGAAAAACTCCAGATGATGCGGCGACACCTTCATAATCGCTGTCCTCGGCGTCCCGCGCCACACGTCCCTTGTCCAGGACGATGACGCGCTTTCGCATGCGGTCCACGACCTCGCGGTCGTGGGTAGCAACGACCACTGTCGTCCCGTGCGCGTTGACGTGGCGGAGAACCTGCATCACGTCCCAAGACGTCGCCGGGTCGAGGTTGCCCGTTGGCTCGTCGGCGACCACGATTGACGGGTGGTTGACGATGGCGCGGGCGATGCACGCCCGCTGCTGCTCGCCGCCCGAGAGCGTTTCAGGGTAGGCGTAGGCTTTGTCTGACAGCCCGACCACGCTCAACGCGCGCGGCACCTCGCGCAGAATGGTCGCCCGCGACGCGCCGATGACTTGCAGTGCGAACGCGACGTTCTCCCACACCGTCTTGCGCGGGAGCAAGGAGGCGTCCTGGAACACCACGCCGATGTGACGCCGCAGGTGCGGCACCTCGCGGGGCGACATCTGCGCCATATCCCGCCCCAGCACCCTCACGCACCCCCGCGTCGGCAGCACGTCGCGGTAAATCAACCGCAGCAGGGTGGACTTGCCCGCGCCCGTCGGACCGACGACAAACGCGAACTCCCCCGCCGCTACTCGCAAACTCACGCTCTCCAGCGCCGGCGGCCCGCCGCCGAACATCACGGTCACGTCGTAGAACTCAATCAACGGTCTTCTCCCTTCGACGAGTGCAACAATTATAAGTGAACAAAGGGAGAAAAGTCAACTCCGAACCTTTCCGGCGTGACGCAGCCATTCCTCCGCGCTGCCATTCACTCTTACTCCCTACCCGCTGCGCAGTCGCCGCCCGAAGGCTACCGCCCCGTTGAACGTGCCAGTGTTCGCCGCGTCGCCACTGGGTTTGCCCCACTGGATTTGTCCGCTGCCGCCAAGCGCGACGAGAGCGAACTGCTGAGCGTTGGGCATCAAGCCGAGGTCGAGCAGCCCGTCGCCGTTGATGTCGGCGAGCAGCGGCGCCGAGTCGGTGCGGTCGTCGCTGTTCACATGGGCGATTTCCCACAACGGTTTTCCCCTCGCATCGAAGGTCACGAGACGACCTTTGGATGACAGCGCCAGCACCTCAGGCTGATGGTCGCCGTTCACGTCACCGACGAGCGGCGTGCCCCGCACGGGTGCAGACCCGTCGCCGACCTGCGCTGACCACATCGCTTTGCCGGTGAAGACGTTGACGGCATGAACCCGCCCGTCGCTGTCGCCGACAAGGACTTCAGGCACACCGTCAGCGTCCAAGTCCGCCAGCGCCAAACCGGTGGAAACCTTGGCGCCGAAGAACCAGAGGTCCTCCATCACCCCCCGCCGCACCGAGAGGGCGCGGACGGTGGCGCCGGGGAGGAAAACCTCATCACTGCCGTCACGGTTGGTATCAACCGCTACCGGGGCGTCGGTCGGGGCTTCAATAAGCGCCCGCTGCGTCTTGACGGAGCCGTATCTCGCGTCCAACACGGTCGCGTCGCCGGTGTTCGTCACCGCTAACAGGTCAAGGGACCTATCCCCCTCGAAGTCCCCCGCGAGGACAGGTGTTTCCACTGGGCGGCGCAGTTCCCGCGTCCAGAGAATTCTGCCTGTCGCGCCCTCGAGGGCGTAAACATTGCCGTGCTGGCAGGGAATCACCACATCCAACTTCCCGTTGCCGTTGACGTCCACGATCAGCGGTGATGCCACCACGCCGCCGACGGTTTTCATCGTCCACTCGGGGCGTCCATCCCGCGCCGACAGCGCATACACCTGGCGATTGCTCGCGCCCAAGATGATTTCCGGTGAACCGTCACCGTCCACATCAGCCACCGCTGGACACCCCGCGATGCTACCGCCCGCCGCAAATTGCCAGAGCGGATGTCCATCTTTGCCCGACAGTGCAACCACCGTGCCGCTGGTGCCCGCCAGCACCACGTCCCAACCCTGCTTATCACGGCGAGCGACCAGCGTGGGACGCAGCGCGTAAGGCGCGGGCTGCTGCCAGACCACGCGCGGCGCCGCCGCCAGGGCGCACAGAGCAACAAGAGGGAGGGCCGTAAGAGCCAAGAGGCCGGTTTTGTTGATGGTGGACATGATTTCCTCCTGCCAAGCCGCAACATTAACGCCGCCCATTGTATCATGTCCACGCTGCCTCGTCAAGGCACAAAAAGCGTGGAGGAGACCCACCGAATTACATTGGGCGTGTGTGCCCTCGCCCTGCTTTTGACGACTGAACTTTTGCGTTTTGCCCTCTCCTCCGCAAATGACTGTCATGGCGAGCGCACGGTTGTCATTCTAAGGAGCGGAGCGGTTGCGAGGAACGAAGCCAAGCGATCCCTTTTGATTTCCACCAACACACTTGCCATAACCCCAACGTGGCGACGCAATTGCCTCTCCCTTGCGTTTGTGCTATACTCTACGGCGGTGAAGCGACTTGAACGTTAACGTGGAGCAGATTCGTGAATTGGTGGCTTTGCTGCGCGAGTGCGACGTGCGGGAGTTGACGCTGCGCGGCAATGGGCGCAGTATCACACTGCGCAAGGAGACGCCAGCCCCGACGGCACCGCTGCCACCGGCGGAGACGCCGCCTGACGTCGTTCCTTCGCCTCCTCCGATACACGGGCAGCCCCCTCCGGCGCCGCTCCTGTCTCTCGTTCCCGTGAACGCACCGGTGGTGGGGATCTTTCATCACGTCAAGGGACGCCATCGGGAGCAGCGTTGGCAGGTGGGTGACTGGGTGGAGAGCGGAGAGGTAGTGTGCATCGTGGAGTCCATGCGCATTCCGAACGAAGTTCACGCACCTGTCGCGGGGCGCATCGTGAACATACAGGTGAAGGAGAACGAGCCGGTGGAGTATGGGCAGGTGCTGATGGAGATTGACCCCACGCCGCAGACAGCGGATGCGGCGTTGGAGAACGTTTAACGGGAGAGTGTCTATGGTCCCCACCTCGTTTGACTCTCCACCGTTGACCGTGACGTGATCGAAAGGGGGAGGCGTTATGTGGGAAGGGTCGCACAGGGTTCAGCGAGGACAGACGCTGGTGGCGCTGCTGACGGTCATCGTCATCGTTGTCATCCTGGCGTTAGTGTTCCTGCAAGGCGGGAAACTGTTGGGCGGGGGTCAGCAGAAGAGTTTGCCGGGGCAGGCGATGGACAAGGGGAAAGAGGTCGTCTGCATCAGCAACTTGCAGCAGATTCGGGCGGCGATTCAGATGCGCGTGACGACGGAGGAAAATAGACCTGCGACGTTGGCGGAATTGAAACTGCCCGCTGAAATGCTCAAGTGCGCCGTCGGCGGCGAGCCTTACGTCTACAACCCTCAGACCGGTGAGGTGCGTTGCCCCCATCCGGGGCACCAAAGACTTTAGACTCTGATGGTGAATGGTTCATGGTCAATGCGCATGGCTTTATCAACCATCAGGCATTAACCATTAACCGTTGACCGTGAC
>JANWYM010000196.1 GCA_025055355.1 Abditibacteriales bacterium | reverse complement strand
GCTTGTTGAAAGTCGGCAAGACCTGCCCGCGCCATAAACGGCTCCTTGTGCTCTAAATTTTTATGTTCCGTTGTCCGGTCGCTCATCGAGAGTTCATCCTGTCTGAAACAACTTCGACAACTGGTCCTTGATTTCCGTTCCCATCAGATATAGAAACAGCACCAACGCGGCGACAAGCAGCAGGTTGATGACGATGCCGTATTTGGCCTGGCCCACCCACTCCCGCTTGTTGTTCATGTAGAGCAGGGTGGCGGCGATGAACGGCGTCACGAATGAGGACATAATCGCCGTCGTCACGACGACCTGCACCGGGCGCCCCCAAATCAGCCACACCAGCGGCGGGAACGCCATGTAGAGCAGAAAGCCCCGATACCAGCGTGAGGTCGTCGTGGTATATGCCGCGTGTGCGGACTCTGGCACGCCTTTGGTCAGAGCGACGAGATGGCTGAACAGATACGGCACGCCGTTTTGTCCGCCCAAGATGGACGAGAACACCGCGCCCCAAAATCCCAATACAAACAGATAATACCCTGTATCCCCGACACGCTCGCGCAGGCTGTGCGCCAAGTCTATGAGCAGGGAGGTTCTCTCCGTGACGTTCGGAGCGGGGTAGAGCACCTGCGCCGCCATGACCATCACACCCAGCCCGAACAGAGCCGTCAGGGTGTAACAAATCGTGAGGTCAACGCGGGTGGCTGTGCGCCACTGGCGTCCCGTGCGCTTCGCCTCCACCAGCCAGTAACTATAAAACAGCAACGACACGCTGCCGCCGATGCCGCCCACGGCGCCTAAAATGTAAGGCACGCTCCCCGCTGGAATTGTGGACGGCACGAACGCGCCTTTGAGGACTGCCCCCCAGTTCGGAGATGTGACGACTGCCCCGACGACGGTGCCGATGAACATGATGCCCACCAGTGCGGACATCACCTTCTCAAACAGCGCGTAGCGTCCGAACCACACCAGCGCCGCGCCGCCCAACCAGTGGACTGCGCCCCACGCCGCGATGGACCATTTCTCCTCCAGCGGCAGAGGCAGCAGGGCGTGTCCCGCTAACCCGCACGCCGACCCCAATGACCCACCGATGAAGAACGACCAGATGGTGAGGTAAACGATGAAGAGGTAGCGCACGAACGGTGGGAAGCGGTGACACCATGCCTCTAAAATCGTCGTGTCGGTTTGCAGTTGCCAGCGGGCGATGCCCTCGTTGAGCAACCCCTTAACGAACGCCCCCGCGACGACAATCCACAGCAGCCCCACCCCGAACTTCGCGCCGTTGACCGCTGCCGTCACGAAATCGTTCGCGCCCACACCCGTCGCCGCCATCGCCATGCCCGGACCGATGATGACGAAAAACCATTGGCGCAGCGTTTGCGGCGGCGATATGGAAGCCCAGCGTTGGCTCGGTTTGTCCACCATGCCCCCTTGCGTTACTCCGGTGCCAATCGTCCCCGCATACTGTCCGCAAACTGCGACGCTGGCATCTGAGCGGGGACGGACGGCTTGCCTGGCTCATCGGTTTTATAACGCCAGAGCAACTTTCAGTCGCTTGCCTCCCTCATCTATTTCTCCTGCTGTCAGTTCACCGACCTTATGCACCACTACGCGCTGGGGAATGCACGCTAACCATGAGGTGATGACTGACGGCTTCTTCAAGCCTGCTCTTGCCCAGTCAGGCAGTTCATAACTCATAGCGTTGCGGTGAGCGGCAACGTTGCTGGTGATGCCCCACAATGAGCAGACGCCCTTCTGCTGCTGTGAAGGTATCACTGCTGACGATCACAGCAGGGCGGGCTTTGGTCGTTGTAAGGTCGGCGAACGGAAAAGGCACCAGCACCACGTCACCTCTCTCGAACGCCATACAGTTCCCTCCAATTGTCGTAAACAGCGTCTTCTTCATTGTCCCACAGGTCATGGAGCGCCGCCAACGACAGGCGGTCCAACTCATCCAATTCATTGTCCCGCTTCGCGGCACGAACGGGTGAAAGAGTTTCAGCAGCGCGTTCAACATCTTCCATGCTTTCTGGCAGACAGTCGCCCCTCTCGAATCCACCGCCGTAAGGTCTGGGGACGCACTTTGCGTGACGCAGCCGCTTCATCCAGCGTGTAGTAAGTCGTAGTCGCCATGGGATTCACGCCTGTTCTGATTGCAAAATTCAGTAACGAGACATATCGTTTCACTTATCGCCGCCTCCGCCGGGGTGGCAGACCCCGTCGGGCGAGAAATCCTTTTCCGCCCTCCCATCGTTCGTGGCTTCCCCCGCCCACCGACGCAAGGTCCGTGGGAAGGGGAGCAAATCAATTGTGACTTACTGAATTTGCTTTGACCCGCGCAAAAACGCTGGCACCTATCGGTCCGGGGGCGACAGGAGGAGGGCTGTTGCTTTCCCTCAACCTAATCGGGCGCGAATCGTCCCCGCATACTGTCCGCAAACTGCGGCGCTGGCATCTGAGCGGGGATGGACGGCTTGCCGTTAGCGTCACGTTGAATCGGAGCAATAACCGTCCACGCTCTGCCGCCGCGCTTGTGCGCGATGAGGACGAGGGCTTCCGTGCGGTCGGGGTGGAGGCGGGGCGGGATGCTCAAGTCCACGTCGGGGTTCGTCGCCTTGACAACCCACGACTCGCTGACCTGCACCACCAGGTCGGCGTCTAACATTTCAAACGCCGTCCACATCGCGGCGGCAGACAGGTCCTTCTCCTCGTCGTCGCCCGTCAGCAGCGGCAGCATGGCGACGGTCCCCGGCTCGGGCGGCTCTACATCCGGATAAGCGTCAAGGATGGCGGGCGGTATCTGGGCGTTGGGGCCGACGCGGAAGAACGCGATCGACAACACTTGCCCGTCACGCTGAAGAATCTCGGACGCCGTGCTGTAAACATGCTCCAACAGGCTAAGGGCGTCTTCGTCAAGGTGAGGGGAGGGATTCATAGCAACCGTCCTCGTCCTCGTCGTCGTCCCCGTCCCCCGCATCGGTTGTTTCCAACGATTACGGGGACGGGGGCGACGACGAGGACGATTACAATTTAGAACAACTCATCAATCGGCTGCACGCCATCGTCCACCAGCGGCACCGGCTTGCCGTCAGGACCGGGCAACTCATGACGCAGGTTGATGCCAAGCGCGTGATAGAGGGACGCGACGATTTCGGCGGGCGTCGTCGGGCGGTCCTTAGGATACGCCCCGATGGCGTCGGAGGCGCCGACAACCTGTCCGCCGCGGACGCCGCCCCCCGCGAAGAGGACCGTCCAGCACTGCGGCCAGTGGTCGCGCCCGCCCGCCGGGTTGATCTTCGGCGTGCGCCCGAACTCACCTAAGGCAACGACGAGCGTGCGATCCAATAAGCCGCGTTCATGCAGTTCTGCAAGCAGTGACGAGTAGCCGTTGTCGAACCAGGGTGCGACGACGTCCTTCATCGCAGCGATGTCAGTGAACGGGCGCGAGCCGTGAATGTCCCAACTGATTGCGTTGAACACCGTCTCGAAAGTGTTGATGGTCACGAACCGCACGCCGCGCTCCACCAGACGCCGCGCTAACAGGCAGGACTGACCGAACCTGTTCCTGCCGTATTTCTCGCGCACGGCGGGAGGTTCCCGCCGGAGGTCGAACGCCTCGCGCGCAGACGCAGAGGACAGGAGCGCGTAGGCGCGATGAAAATGGGCGTCGCGCAACCTGACATCGTCGCGGGCTTCGTAGGACTTGATAGCGCTGTCCACGGCGCTGCGCAGGGTGGGATGCTGTCCCTCACGCATTGCCGCGATGTATTGCGGGAGGCTGAAGTCGGGATGAGACGGGTCAGCGTTGATGAGCAGAGGGTCGTAATCGTCACCCAAGTATCCCGCGTGCTGACCGTGCGGCAGGTTGCCGCCCGTCGGCCCTATCGGGGTCGGCAGCAGCACGTGCGCGGGCAGGTCGCCGCGTGCGCCTTTGAGTTTGCTGACCACGCAGCCCACGTGCGGATGCTCGACGCCGCCTTCAAACAGCCGCCCGGTCTGCATCAGCTGGTGCCCCGTGTCGTGCACCGCTGCGGCTGTGTGATACACGGAACGCACCAGGGCGATTTTGTCCATCTGCCGCGCCATGCGCGGGAAGAGGTCGGTGATGTAAATACCGGGGACGTTCGTGCGCGTCGGCGGAAACGGACTGCGAACTCCATCGGGCGCGTCGGGTTTGGGGTCCCACGTGTCAATGTGCGAAGGACCGCCGAGGTTGAAAATCAGGATGCAGTTGACGTCTTTATCCTCTTCCACCGCGCCCGCCGCCTGCATCGCCAAAAAATCCGGTAGCGTCAGCCCCACCAGCGCCAGCGCGCCCACATGCAGAAAGTCCCGCCGCGAAATGCCGTCACAGCATTGAACGGGTTGGTGCGCGTCGAAGCGAAACATGGTCGTTCCTTCGTCTGTTCAACCACGACGAGACGCCAAATTCCCCCTCCCCCGAGGGGAGGGGTTGGGGGAGAGGGGAAGATGATTTCAGCCACTGCGTAACTTTGGCTTGTCTCGTCGTGCCGCTGTGATTTTCAATGCGATTCAAATATCGTGCCGACAAACACCGTCGTCGCCGGTCCCGTCATCAACAGGTGATTGTTCTCCGCCCACTCGACTAACAGCGCGCCGCCGGGTAGTTGGACGACGGCGCGGCGTTCCAGTTGGCCAGTCAACGCACCCGCCACCAGCACCGCGCACGCGCCCGTGCCGCACGCCAACGTCGGTCCCGCGCCGCGCTCCCACACCTTGACCTTGACTTCGGTGGCGCTGAGAACTTGAGCAAAGTGAACGTTGGTGCGGAGGGGAAAAACGGGATGGGTCTCAATCTGCGGTCCGATGGTTTGGAAGGGGAAGTGGTCAACCTCTTCCAGAAAAATAACGCAGTGCGGATTGCCCATGGAGACACAGGTGATGGCGAAGGTCTGTCCGTTGACGGTGAGCGATTGGTTGACGACTTTTTCGAGGGGCTGAAAACTCAGGTTGGGCAGCGCGATGGGGATGTCTTCGGGCTTCAGGCGCGGCTCGCCCATGTCCACGCGCACGCTTTCGACGCCGCCGCTGTTCTTGCGGACTTCCACCACTTGAATGCCCGCCAACGTTTCGATGCGAAGGATGTCTTTGTCAGTCAGACCGTAGTCGTGGAGATACTTGGCAAAGCAGCGAATCCCGTTGCCGCACATCTCCGCCTCGCTGCCGTCGGCGTTGAAGATTCTCATGCGGAAGTCCGCTTTGTCCGAAGGCAGTATGAGCTCAATGCCGTCCGCCCCGACGCCGAAGTGCCTGTCGCACAACCGCACCGCCAACGCCGGCAACTCCGCTTCGGGAATCTGCTGCTCCAAGCAGTTCAGCATCACAAAATCGTTGCCCAACCCGTGCATCTTGACAAAGTCCATCGCCTGCGCCGCCCCTGTTCCGCCAACGGATGAAAAGTCCCAGCGGATGCCCCCCCATAGCCCCATGACCGCCTGACCCTTCTGGTCTCGTTGTCCTGTGGTCAGTTGTGCTCCGTTGGGGCTTTTCATCCGTTGGCGCATAACGCGGACTTACTCTTCCGCCTTTTGATTACGACTTACGCCTCGGCTGCTGCGTCCCTCACTCCGCCCCTCGCCGGGCGAGCGAACGGGCGAAATGGTCGAGACCGCGTGCTTGTAAACCAACTGCAATTTCCCATTCGATTCCAGCAAAAGCGTAAAGTTGTCAAACGCTTTGATGTTACCACGCAATTGACTGCCATTGGTCAGATAAATGACAACCCCAACGTTTTCCTTGCGAATACCGTTTAAGAAGTTGTCTTGCAAATTCCCCGGACTACTTGCCATAATCATCTCCCATCTTAACAGGAATGTTGTTCAGCCGCGATGACATCTTGCAAGTGCTGCGCAATGGCGCGAGCGTTGGGAAAAGCCTCTACGTCCACCCACCTCACGTCTGGCTCGCGTCGAAACCACGTCCATTGCCGCTTCGCATAGCGCCGCGTGTCGCGCTTCCAGAGCATCACCGCCTGCTCGAACTCCATTTCCCCGCGCAGGTAGGCTAACATCTGACGATACCCCAGCCCCTGCAAAGGCGGCAGCCGTTCATCGTAGCCGCGCTGAAGCAAACCACGCAGTTCGTCGAGAAATCCTGCCGCCAACATCGCGTCCACGCGGGCGTCCAGCCGACGGTAGAGCCTCTCGCGCTGCATGGTCAAGCCAAACACGACGGGATTATACTTGATTTGCGAGGGAGCGTCAAGGCGGTGAACCCTATGCGCCGAGACAGGTTTGCCCGTAACTTCAAACACCTCCAACGCTCGCATCACGCGCTTGACGTTGCGCGGATGAATCCGCGCTGCGCTTACGGGGTCAACTTGTCGCAATCGTTCGTGCAAAAACTCCGCCCCTCTCTCCTCCGCCTCCTTTTGCAACCGCTTGCGCAACTCCCACTGTGGCGGCACCGGCGGAAAGCGCAGACCGCCCAACACCGCCCGCACGTAGAAACCTGTCCCACCCACGACAATGGGCGTCCTGCCCCGTGCGAGAATCTCCCCTATCGCCCGCTGCGCGTCCTCCTGAAACCGCGTCACGCTGTAATCCTCATCGGGGTCAACGATGTCAATCAGATGATGCGGCACCTCTGCCCGCTGCTGCGGCGTCGCCTTCGCCGTGCCGATGTCCAAATAGCGATAGACCTGCATCGAGTCAGCGGAGACGATCTCGCCCCCTATCATCTTTGCCAACTCAATCGCCACGTCCGTTTTACCCGTACCAGTCGGACCAACGATAGCAACCATGTCATTAGCACGTTAGCACGTTAGCACCTTAGCACGTTGGCACGTTGGAACGTTGGCACGTTAGCACGTTGGAACGTTGGAACGTTAGCACGTTGGAACGTTAAACGTTGAACGTGCTAACGTGCCAACCTGCCAACCTGCCAACCCGAAACCTATCACCCCTCACCCTTCCTAAACAGTTCCTCTTCCCATCCTGCCACAATCCCATATCGGTCATGAAGGTAAGCCCGCCGCAGGGCGTCGCGGGCTTCGTCGGCGCAACCTTGTTTGACGAGAGCGGAGGCGAGGATGTAGTAAGCGGGCAGGTGGCGTTCGTCAATCGCCAGACAATCGCGGGCATACCACACGGCAGCCTCGTAGCGTCCCAGCCGCTCGCACAGCGCCGCGAGGTCGTCATAGACCTCGCAAGTGAAAGTGTCAATGTGCTGGTTGTATTCCTCCGCAATCCACTGCGCTGCTGGGCTGACGGCGGGCGTGGTGCGGAGAATTTCAATCGTCTGACGGTAAGTGTGCAGGGCGTCCTCCTCGCGCCCCTTCACTTCATACGCCCGCGCCAGCAGGCGGTGCGCGTCGGCACGAAAAAACGAATCCGCTT
>JANWYM010000195.1 GCA_025055355.1 Abditibacteriales bacterium | reverse complement strand
CATCTTGTGTCTCATCATCTATCCTCCCTTGAAAATAATCGTCCTCGTCGTCGTCCTCGTCGTCGAACGTTTCCGTTAAACGGCGCCAACAGCCGACGACGAGGACGGGGACGATTTTCATTCGGTGTGGCGCCGATGTGAACCAGCATGACTAACCCCTTCAAAAATGCCTGTCATGTGAGAACACCTGTCATGTGAGAACACCTGTCATGCGAAAACGCCTGTCATTGCGAGCGCAGCGAAGCAATCCCCTGCGGGGGCGGGGATTGCTTCGCTGCACCCACCATGACGCTCTCTTGCCGACTTGTCGGTAAGGTTGATATGTGTGCATGAGGCAAAATCTACAACTTGTCTGCTTGCGTCCATTAAACCCATCACATCACAGTGACGTTACCGCTTGGTTCTACAAGGGCGGCTGGGAAAGAGTTTCAGAAAGGTTCGCTTGACAAAAAAATTCCAATCGCTATAATAACGGTCACGCCGCAGGGAAGTTGTGCCGCTCCTCGGCGGGGAATTTATTGGCAAAGGGGGAAGGATTGTGAGCAAAGAAGAGTTCACCATCGTCGCGTATAATCGCACTCACTTGTTCGCTGCCAGCTGTATTGCGCTCGTCACCACCGCCCTGTCGTTTTCGATTCGGGTGGACATCCTCAAGGATTTAGGGTTGCACTTCAACCTGAGCCATGAGCAGCAGGGGCTAATCTTCCTCATGCACATCTGGGGCTTTCCGATTGCGATTCTGCTCATGGGTCCGCTGTGCGACACGCTGGGGATGGGGCGGCTGTTGGGGTTAGCCTGTCTGGGGCATATCCTCGGCACCATCTTCACCATCTTGGCGCCCAACTTTCCCGTCCTGCTCGCCTCGACCCTTCTCATTGGCTTGGCGAACGGCACCGTCGAAGCGGTCATCAACCCGCTCATTGCCACCCTTTATCCCAACGAGAAAATCCATAAACTCAACGTCCTGCACGCCTGGTGGCCGGGCGGGTTGGTCATCGGTGGCTCGCTGGCTGCCTTGTTGAGTGCCCTTTTCGATGTCGGTTGGCAGGTGAAGATATCGCTGATTTTCATCCCGGCGATTATCTACGGCGTGATGCTTATTGGGCAGAAATTTCCGCCCACCGAGCGCGCCGCTGCGGGCATTAGCACAGGTGAGATGTTCAAGGCGGTCCTCACGCCCGGCTTTATTGGGCTGCTGCTGTGCATGTGCATGACCGCTATCACCGAGTTGGGTCCCGACCAATGGGTGGGTTCGGTGTTGACTGATACAGTGGGCATTCGCGGTGTGCTGTTCCTCGTTTACACGGCGGGGTTGATGTTCGTGCTGCGGTTTTTCGCCGGACCGATTGCCCACGCGATCTCGCCCTTCGGGCTGTTAGGCGTGTGCGCGGTGTTGTCCGCTGTCGGGTTGTTCGGGCTGAGTTATGCGTTCACGGTGGGACCAGCTATCGTGGCGGCGACTCTTTTCGGTGTGGGCAAGACCTTCTTCTGGCCGACGATGTTAGGCGTAGCCTCGGAACGCTTCCCGCGCACCGGCTCGCTGGGGTTGGCGATGATGGGCGCGGCGGGCATGATTGCCACCGGGTTCGCTGGTCCGATTATGGGCAGGATTTACGACCAAGGCACCATCGCTCATCTCGAGCAGCACGCGCCCGCACTTGTTGCGAAGGTCGTCAAGGAAGGTCGTTACAGCCCTGAAGAGGCGAAGAAATTGGAAGGCACGCCCGATGAGCCTGCCCTCAAGGAGGCGCTGCGACAGGGCGCGGCGTTATCGTTCCGCTATGTGGCGATTCTGCCGTGCATTCTGGTCGTCGTGTTCGGCGCGGCGTTCTTCTACTTCAAAGCGAAAGGCGGCTACACGGCGGTGAAGTTGACGACTTGACGCGGTGAACGGGTTGCGGTTTTCGCGCTGCGGCTTCGAGTCACCTACCATCCGTTACGCGAAACCCGCAACCCGAAACTCGAAACTCGCCCCATGATAGACGCACGCTACTTTGAACCGACGACGGTGGATGAGGCGTGTCAGGTTCTCAGTGAATACGGACGGGAGGCGATGATCGTCGCGGGAGGACAGAGCGCGATGCTGCGGCTGCGCTCACGGCTGCTGTCGCCGCAGGCGCTGGTCAACGTTCTGAAGGTGACGGGGCTGGACGGCATCGCGGTCAACAACGGGACGGGGTTGACCCTCGGCGCGCTGGTGACGCTGCGCGACGTGGAGAGGTCGCCGCTCGTGCAGCAGCGGTGTCCCGCGCTGCACGAGGCGGTCACTACCGTCTCCGACGTGCAAGTTCGCAACGCTGCCACTGTCGGCGGGCATCTTGGCACAGCGCATCCGGCGTCCGACATTCTGCCGGTGCTGATTGCCCTGAACGCCACCGTGACCGCCCGCCATGTGGGTGGCAGCCGCACGATTGCCGTGGAAAGTTTCATCGCTGACGCTTTCCGCACGACGCTGGAACCGAACGAACTCATCACGCAGGTTGACATCCCCCCGCAGCCCGCCCGCAGCGGCAGCGGTTACGCTCGTTTTTCCCTCCGCGACGGCGACTTCCCCATCGTCGGGGCGGCAGCAACCGTTACGGTGGGCGAAGACGGCGTGTGCCGCGAGGCGCGGCTGGTGCTGACGTCCGTCGGACCCACGCCCGTCCGCGCCGCCGTCGCTGAGCAACGACTCGTCGGCTCTGCGCTGAATGAAGAAACCATCCGCGCCGCCGCCCGCCTCGCGTCCGAGGAAGTCAACCCGCTCGGCGAAGTCATGGCGTCAGCGGACTACGAGAAACATCTGGTCGGCGTCCTGGCGCGATATGCGCTCCAGAAAGCCGCCGAGCGGGCAGTCTGATACTTAGTGCGTAATGCCTAATACGTCATGCGTAGTGCTTTGTTGATTAAACTTTTGCGTTTTCCCCTTTCCTTCGCAAACGCCTATCGTTCGCAAATGGCTGTCATGGCGAGCGCATGGGTATCACTGCGAGGAACGCAGCGGTTAGGAGGAACGAAGCAAAGCAATCTCCTCGGCAGAGGATTGGTTTGTTGCGCTCACAATGACACCCTCACGCCAGGGGGATTGCTTCGCTCCCCTCGCAACGTTTTCCTGCAGCGGGTAAAGGAGAGAAGCGCGGAACGCAAAAGTTTAGAGACAAGGTAAAGTTGCGCCTCACCCCAGTTTGGAGGAGGGCGATAGCCCCGCTGTTCGAACTCAGAAAAAGCAGCATTCGACTTAACAGAGCAATAGCCTACGCATTACGTATTACGGGTTAGATTCACGATGAAATATCCCCTTCACCTTGCCGTCAATGGCGAACGTTACGACGTCGAAGTCGAAGCCCACCACAGTCTGGTGGACGTGCTGCGCAATGAGATAGGTTTAACAGGCACCAAGGTCGGCTGCGAGGACGGACGCTGCGGCTGCTGCACCGTCGTTCTCGACGGTAAACTCATCAAGTCCTGCCTGACGCTTGCACTGCAAGCCAATGGCAAGGAGGTGCTGACGATTGAAGGCGTCGGCAGCCCTGAAAACTTGCACCCCATTCAGGAGGCGTTTTTAGACCACGGCGCGGTGCAGTGCGGCTACTGCACGCCGGCGATGATTTTGGCGACGAAAGCCCTGCTCGACGAAAATCCCCACCCCAGCGAGGACGACATCCGCCGCGCCCTCAAAGGTATCCTCTGCCGCTGCGGCACCTATACACATATCACGCGGGCGGTGCTCGGTCTATCCCAATAAACAAACTCAAAAGGTTAGAGCCTATTCCAAAAGCCTCTCCCCATTGAAATCGGGGGCTGCCTGACTGGCTCCGAAGTCTGGCGACTTCGGGATGGCGGACCTTCATTTCCATGGGGGTTTTGGGGATAGGCTCTTAAAGTTATGCCGTTGCTTACGCTTTCTTCCCTCTCCTCCGATCCCTCCCGCAAAGGGAGGGGGAAAGGAACAACGGCAACCGTGTCACGCTTGCCTCAGTAAAATTGCACGCCTCGCCTGTGAACCACCTCAGCGGCTCCACCCTCCACTTCGCGCCGCGTCAACCGAAAACAGGAATGGTAGGTAATACAGGCAGAAATTTTGAGGAGGCTCATCGCGGTGAAACCGCCGAGAGTCAGTCGTTCCGCGTCGTTTCGTTTCGCGTTATTGTCGGTGGGGTTGGGGCTGAGGTTGGTAGGGGGAAGTGGACAGGGCACCATCGCGCAGCGACCAGAGCCGTTGTCGCGGCGGGTGGCGGCGATGCGCTGCCGTTTGAGCAGTGGGTAGCGGTGATGAAAGAGGAAATTGACTGGCTGAAAAAAGCAGGGGCGACGCGCATCCGCTACTGGAGCGGCGGGAACCTTTATCCCAACGTGCTGGAAGCCGCGTCGCGGGCTACGTTGCGCCACCTACTTTTCCAGCAGGGTAAAAAGGCAATAGGTTCTTCGCAACGGCACGGGAACGCAAAGTTTGGGTTCTTCATTTGCCAATGACCGTGTTGCGTGTTATAATAGCGGCGGAGGGGTTGAGGAACTCAACGACGAGGAGTTTCCCATGAACCGATTACCAACAATCATTGCTCTTGTGGTCAGCGTGGTAGCCCTCACGGTGGCGGTGGTTTGGATGACCCGCTCCCCCGCGCCCAGCAGGCGTAGTCCACTGATGTCGGTGGGGACGATGGGCGGGACCTCGCCGCCCAACGTGCCTGCGCCGGTCCCGTCCAGCGGACTTTCCGCCGCGCCAACGCCGATGGCGGCGGGGGGCAGCCCGGGTTTCAGCGGTCCCGGCGGGAGCGGGGGCCTGATGTCCGCTATGCCCGGCGGGATGATGGGCGACCCGCTCCTGAGGCCCCGTATGATTTACACAGGCACGCTGCAGCCTGCGGAAACCATGACGGTGACGGCACCTCTCACAGGCAACATTGCCGAGGTTTACATTAAAGACGGCGACATGGTTCAAGCCGGACAGAAGTTAATTCGCCTCGAAGCCACAGAGCCGCCGCGCCGTGAGGTCGTAATCAAAGCGCCGCGCCCCGGTCTGGTCACGGCGTCTCGCGAGATGGGGCCTCTGTCTGACCCGGCGATGGACTCTTTCTTCCGCTTCCCTCACGTGGGGAGACATGTCAGCGTGGGAACGGCGCTTCTCGATATTGTCAGCGAGCAATCCGCTATCGTTTTGCTGAACGTGCCGGAGCGGGACGTGTCTTCCATTAAACTTTCTCAACTCGCCCTCATCCGTTCCCGCGTTCTGCCCGATGGCACCGCCCTCAAAGGCAAGGTCGTGCGGATATCGCGCCTCGGTCATCGCGGCAACTTCAACACCGTAATGTTCCCTGTCACCGTGAAAGTGAGCGACGCGTTGGGGAAGATGCGATTGGGCATGAGCGTGGAGGTGGAGTTGGTCGGGGAGCGTGCGGACGAGGCGACGGTGCAAAGGGCAGTTCCGGGGATGTCGGGTATGACAGGCGCACCGCCTTACGGCGGGATGCCTTCTCTGTCCGGCAGTTAAGAGCCTCCCGAAAGACGCTACGCCGGGCGCAAGGGCTGATCCCGCCCCCAGGCTCTGAGACTTACTGGACGCCCGTCGGGATGGGAGGAAGCAACGCCCCGCCCCAGTGCAGGCGTCCGTACGGGCGCAGCGGCGTCCTGAGAGTGTGTATAAAAACGGCGTTTGACTCCTCTCCCCTGGGGGAGGGGAGTCTAAAAACGCCGCTTCTCTCCTCTTGGCGGAGGGGCGGGGGGGAGCGGTTTTTATACACGCTGAGAGAAGGTGAAGTGATGGAATCCTTGAAATTTGTCCGCGTGGTGCGCACGCCCTCATCGGAGGTTTACGTCATCTGGGACGATAACCAGCGGTTGGGGCAGGTGGACATTCATTATGCCCATGATGTCATTCATGCCACGCTGGTGTTGGAACAAGACCTGTCGCTGGACGAACAAGAGGATTTAGTGCACCAGATTGACCAAGACATCGTTAGTTCCTATCTACCCAACTTCGACCGCGAGGATTTTATTGTCACGGTTTTTCGCGGCACGGAACTGGAATCGTTCTCCGACGGCGGCACCGACCTGGAGGAAGAGTTGGAACTGGATGACGAGGACTTCTAAGAGCCTCGCCGAACATCTCCCCTCCTTGACAAGGGGAGAGGGGAGGTTCAGGCTCTCCCGTTGGTAGGTTGACGGGTGGGAAGGTGGGAACGTTTCAACCTGCCAACCTGCTAACCTGCGACAAGCAGCCCCGCGTAACTGCCGACCGCGCACAACCGCTGCGCGATGCGGCGGCGCGCCGCGACGGTGTTGAGCGGCTGCCAGCGCAGCAGACGGCGCACGATGCCGAGATGCCCGCGCAGTTCGTCCCCTTGAGCGATGGCGGACAGCATCTGCCGGGCGTTGAGTTCCATCCGCCCGACGGCGTCGTTGACGAACGTGAGCGCGAGGTCGCGCATGATTTCGCGTTTGAAAGTTGGCAGGTTGTTAGGTTGGCAGGTCGCGACGGCTTTCAGCGTCCGCAGCACTGCGCTTTCGGCGGCGTAGATGTCCAGGATGAGGTCGCTCAGACAGGCTAACACCTCTTGCTCTTCTATCAGTCCATCTCCAAACCGCTGATAGGCAACGCCCGAGAGGAACAGCATTAACTTCTTCGCGTTGCTAATCAACGCCTGGGCCGCGTTGAGTTCGTCGCCGTCCACGCTGCCATCGAACGGGCTGAGGTCCAAAATCTCTCGGCTGACCTTGGCAATCGCCGACATCAGCGGCAGCCGTCCGCGTTGCGCGCGGCGCAGGAGCATCGTCGGGACGAACAGGCGGTTGATTTCGTTCGTCCCCTCGAAGATGCGGTTGATGCGCGCATCGCGGTAGGCGCGGGCGGCGGGGAACTCTTCGGTGTAACCGTAGCCGCCGTGAATCTGCACCGCCTCGTCCACTACGTAATCTAAAATCTCGCTGCACGCGACCTTGATAAGGGAACACTCCACCGCGAACTCCTCAATCCCGCGCGGGAACGGTGGCGTCATCGCGTTGGACATCTCCCCCGTCGCTAAAACCGCGTCAATCATCCCCGCCGTGCGATAGACCATGCTCTCGCCGGCGAAGATACGCGTCGCCATCTCTGCTAACTTGTGCTGAATCAGCCCGAACGAGGCGATGGGCTTGCCAAACTGCTGGCGCTCCAGCGCGTAGCGCGTTGACACTTTCAAGGCGTCCTTCGCGCCGCCGAGGTTGCCCGCGCCCAACTTGAACCGCCCCATGTTGAGGATGTTGAACGCGATGTATTGCCCCTTGCCCACCTCGCCCAAGACGTTTTCGACCGGCACGTGCGCGTTGTCCAGAATTGTTCGCCGCGTGGACGAGCCTTTGATACCCAACTTATGCTCCTCCCGCCCCGTCGCCACGCCGGGGAACGTGCGCTCGACGATGAACGCCGTTATATGCTCCC